>CAVHRL010000023.1:0-24083 GCA_963638375.1 Lachnospiraceae bacterium | reverse complement strand
CTTTTAAAATTGTATTGGCTAGTTGTTTTGTTTGTTTTGTTTCAGTTGCGGAAAATAACATTGTTTGATGTTCTTTAAAATAAGAGATACAAGATAAAACATCTTCTTCAAATCCCATAGATAACATCATATCTGCTTCATCTATGACAAGCATGTCGCATAGCTTGGTTTTGAATGTATGTCTACGAAGATGATCATTTACTCTAGATGGAGTTCCAACAACGATATCTGCGCCATTTTTAAAAGATTTGATCTGTTTTTGAATATCATAACCACCTGTTAATAATGCTGTACGAATGCCTTCTCTTTTCTTTAAAAGATCACGAATCACATGTGTAATTTGAATGCATAACTCTCTAGTTGGTGCTAATATCAAACATCTTGGAAAATGTTTTCCTTTTCCTTGTAATTCGATTCTTTCTAAAATTGGTAATAAATAAGCATATGTTTTACCACTTCCAGTAGGTGCTAATGCATAAATATCCTTTGAAGCACAAGCATGAGGAATGATTTCTTTTTGTATAGTTGTGTAGTTTTTGTATGGGAATGCTTCTAATGTCTCTTGTCTTAATTTAATCATGATAAAGAAAATAGCATTTTTTACTAAAATTGTACAGTTTTGTGTTAGTATTTTATGCAAGAAAGAGAGAAGTGTTATGGAAACTTATGTTTTTACACCAAAAGGTGTTTGTAGTCGTAAAATGACATTTGAAATTGAAGGAGATACAATTCAATCTTTAGTTGTTGAAGGTGGATGTAATGGAAATCTAAAAGGAATTGGTGCTCTTTTAAAAGGAAGAAAAATTCAGGATGTGATTGCTTGTTTAGATGGGATTCAATGTGGATTCAAAAATACATCTTGTCCTGATCAAATCGCACAAGCATTAAAACAATATCAACAGTAAAAGGCTTATGCCTTTTTTTGTATTCTATCGGTTTTTTTAGTATAATTTCCACTGTTGGAGAAAGTTATGAGTATTTATAAAAAAGGTCAAAAATTAGAAATTCAGTGTGAAGATGGAATCTGGTTAGATTATACAAATCATTATTGGTTATTTTTTATGAAAGATAGTTTCTGGGACAAAGAAGAGATTCAAAATGTTGAGAAGAATAACATAACGATTTCTTTTATTCAAAAAGGAATTGTTGATGCATTTTTATTAGAAATATATGATTGTTTAGAAACAAGTGATATTCCTTTCTGTATAAAAGATGCTGAAGGAGAATTATTAGATTCTTTGAATGATAAAGAGGACTATTCATTTGAAATTGTGATATTAAATGAAGATAACCAAGTGATGGCGGATAGAGTAATTCCATTTATGAATGGACAATCAAAACAATTGAAAGATACATTGAAGGTAAGAGTTGATCAAGATTATACAAGTGAAAACTTTGATCAAGCGTACAATAAGCTTTTAAATCAATTTGAGCCATTTGAATTAGAACAATTCAATGTATTTGTGAATAAGAAATAGAGGAAAATATGATTGTTGTTATTATTAGTTGTGTTGTATTTATCGTTGACTTAATTACAAAATATGTGATTCAAAGTCATAGTGCGTTACAAAATGTAGAAATCATTAAAGGTTTTTTCTCTTTGACTTATGCTGAAAATACTGGTATGGCTTGGTCACTTTTATCTGGAAAACAAGCTTTTCTATCCATTGTTTCAGCAATTGCGATAGGTGTAATGATTTATTATGTAGTTGCGAAAAATGTGGATCAATTTACAAAAATTGCTTTAGCTTTAATGATAGGTGGAGCTGCAGGTAATTTGTTTGATCGTTTATTTTTGGGATATGTAAGAGATTTCTTGGATTTTATTGTTTTTGGGTATGATTTCCCAATATTTAATGTGGCAGATAGTGCTTTGACAATAGGTGTTATTTTATTGATCATTGCTTCATTTATAGAAGATAAGGGTAAAAAATGAGTTATAAAGAGTGGATCGTAGAAGAAAGCGGAAGTCGCTTAGACAAATATTTAAGTGAAAATAGTGAATTATCTAGAACTAGAGTACAAGATCTAGCGAAAGATAAATTAATTTTTGTGAATGGTAAAGTAGAAAAGTCATCCTATAAAGTTGTTGAAGGAGATCATATAACATGTGATGTTCCGGAAGATGAAACATTAAATGTGGAACCAGAAAATATTCCTTTAGACATTTTATATGAAGATGAAGATATCATCGTTATCAATAAACCAAAAGGAATGGTCGTTCATCCAGCGCCAGGGAATTATAGTGGTACATTAGTAAATGCATTATTGTATCATTGTAAAGATTTATCTGGAATCAATGGGATGATTAGACCAGGTATCGTTCATCGAATTGATAAAGATACAACTGGTTGTATCGTTGCGTGTAAAAATGATATAGCACATAACGCTATCGCAAAACAATTAGAAAATAAAACATGTCATAGAGAATATATGGCGTTAGTAGATGGTAGTATTGCCAATGAAGCGGGTGTAATTGACGCTCCAATTGGTAGAGATCGAAGAGATCGTCAAAAAATGACGGTTACACCAACGAATTCAAAAGATGCTAGAACGCACTTTGTAGTAAAAGAAAGATTTCAACATCATACGTTAATTGAATGCTCATTAGAAACAGGTAGAACACATCAAATTCGTGTGCATATGAAATATATCAATCATCCTGTTACTGGTGATGAAAAATATGGAAGGAAATGTAAATTAATGGATACACAGGGACAATGTTTACATGCATATAAATTAACATTAAAACATCCTCGAACTCATGAAGTAATGACATTTGTTGCGCCATTACCTGAATACTTTGAAAATTTATTGGAACTTTTAAGAAAAGAGGAAGGCTAATGAAAAATTCTAATATCTTAACTTGGGATGAATATTTTATGGGGTTAGCGCATCTATCTGCACTTCGCTCTAAAGATCCAAATACACAAGTTGGTGCAGCTATCGTAGATGAAAATCATCGTGTTGTTTCTGTTGGGTATAATGGATTTCCAACAGGTGTTAGTGATGAAGAATTTCCTTGGGGAAGAGAAGGTGGTGTTTTAGATTCTAAGTATGCATTTGTTGTACATGCGGAATTAAATGCAATTTTAAATTCTCAAAGAAGTGTTAGAGGATGTACGATTTATGTATCTTTATTTCCTTGTAATGAATGTGCTAAAGCAATCATTCAATCAGGAATCAAAAAGATTGTTTATGAATCTGATAAATACAATGGAGTAGATACAAACATTGCATCTAAACGCATGTTGAAAGCTGCAGGTGTTGAATTAATACGTATTTCTAATACAATTTCTATTCAAGTTGAAAAGAAAGAAAATATTGAAGAATAGTATTTGTATGCTAAGCAAAATTTTGTGTTATAGTATAGATGGTTAGTTTAAACTAACTAGAGGTATTATTATGACACTTTTGATTGCGATTGGAAGCGTTGCAGGGTTTATAGCTTTACGAACAACTGTAAAAAACTACGCAAAGAAGTGAAAGATAGGAGACTTTGATCTCCTTTTTTTCATGAAAAAAAGTGTAGTTGAACTACACTTATCTGTTTTGTATTGCGTTTTGAATTCTTTCGACTGCTTTTTGTAATTCTTCATCACTCGTTGCGAAAGAAAAACGTACATGATCTTTATCATTTGGAGAGAATGCACTTCCTTGTACTCCTGCAACGTGTGCTTTTTCTAATAAAAAGTTAGCAATCTCTGCACTATTTTCAAATCCATCAAATCGTACCCATGCATAGAAAGCACCTTCAGGTTTTAAAGCTATTACTCCAGGAATTTGATTTAATGAATCAATGAAATAGTTTCTTCTTTTTTGGTATGCCTGGCGCATTCTTTCGATATCGTCGTAACAATTCAAAGCGACAACACCACCATATTGAATAAATTCATTTACACAAGTTATGGAATGAGAATAGACTTTATTCATTAACATAATGTTCTTTTTTGATGCGATAATATATCCCATTCTCCATCCAGTCATTGCGTATCCTTTAGAAAATCCAAAAACTGAAATAACATAATCTTGAATGTTCTTTTTTGATGCAAGAGAATAATGCGGATGCTCATAAATTAGATGTTCATACATTTCATCCATCACGATATGCACTTGTGTTTGATTGATATAATCTTCTAACTCATCAAGTTCTTTTTCAGATAAATCATGTCCTGTAGGATTTGAAGGTGAACAAAGAATGACTAGTTTTGTTTTTTCAGTTGTGACAGATAATAGCTTTTCTTTTGTGATTAAAAAGTTATCTGATTCATTTAGTTCTAAGAAAACAGGAGTCGCTCCGTTAACGCGTATCATTGATTCATACGATACCCAAGCTGGAGAAACAATGATAACTTCATCACCAGCGTTTAGTAATGCTTGCATGCATAGAAATAAAGAATATTTACCACCTGGTGTTAAAATGATTTGTGATGGATCGATTTCAATATGATTTTCTCTTTTTAATTTTTCTACAATTGCTTTTCTTAATTCAGGAATCATTCCACCCGCAACATAATGTGTTTTACCTTCGTTTAAAGCTTTGATCGTTGCGTCTTTGATTTTTTGTGGCGTATCAAAATTTGGCTCACCACCCGCAAGATTAACAATATCGATACCTTCGCTTTTCATTTGTTTCGCTTTATCATTCATTTGAAGGGTAGCACTAGGTGCTAACTTTATAACATTTGTATTTCCTAATTCTTTCATACACTCACGCTTTCTTATAATTACCTAATAAACGGAAGGTGGAAGCTTTTCTTTTCAATTCATCAATTGCTTGAGAGACTGTTTTATCTCTGATATTTCCAAGAAAATCAATATAGAAATAATAGTTCCAGTTTTCTTCTTTGATTGGTCGAGATTCTATTTTTTCTAAATTGACACCATATAACGTTGTAACTTGTAACATATTTGATAAAGATCCTACAATATGAGGGAGGGTAAACATGACTGAAACTTTATCGCTGTTTTCTGGTGAGATAAATTCTCTAGAAACAACCATAAATCTGGTTTTGTTTGTTTTGTCATTTTGAATAGCAGGTTGAATCATTTCTAGATCATATAACTCACAAGCAAGTGAGGAAGCAATTGCGGCTTTTGATTTATCTTTTTCTGCAGCAACATATTTTGCGGCCATTGCGGTATCTTTGTATGGCATTGGCGACATATAACGATGATTAAAAAAGAAATCAGATGACTGTGCTAATCCTTGTGGATGTGAATATACTTCTCGAATATCTTCCATTTTGCATCCTTTCACACCCATTAAACATTGATCGACATTGACAGCTGTTTCTCCAACAATGAAGAAACCATATTTTCGTATGAGATCGTAATTGTCATTAATTGATCCAGTTGATGAATTTTCAATTGGTAATACACCGTAATCAATATCACCATTTTTAAGTGCGACATATACATCTTCAAACTCTGGATAACCAATTGTTTTAACATCATCAGTAAAGAAATTTTTACATGCTTGTTCTGAAAAAGCACCTGAAACACCTTGATAACCAACGATAGGTAAAAGTTTAAATTCTGTTTTATATTTTTTTTGATTACTTAAAGCAATGACAGTGTTGATTAAGGAATCAATATTTGAAGAATCATCATGTTCTGTTAATGATATTCTTTTTTTGATAAGTGATAAAATCTCATCATCTAATTGTTCTAAAGATTGATTTGTATCCATAAATTACCTCTTTGTATGCATAATAGAATACGACGAAATATGTATTTTGAAAAGAAAAAAGAGTCACCAATCTGATGACTCTTAGCATACCTAACGGATTATCTGTTGTAGTATTCAACGATGAGGGATTCATTGATTTCCTGGTTAAGTTCATTTCTTTCAGGAAGTCTTACGAATGTACCTTTCTTGTTTTCCTTATCTACATCAACAAATGCTGGAGTAGAGATATTGGATTCAAGAGATTCGTTAATAACAGCAAAGTTTCTAGCATTTTCACGAACAGAAATTACTTGACCTGGCTTGATTTCTGCACTTGGAATGTCTAACTTCTTGCCATCTACTTCGATATGACCATGGTTAACGAGTTGTCTAGCTGCTTTTCTTGTTCTAGCAAATCCCATACGATAAACAAGGTTATCTAATCTGGATTCAAGAAGAACTAAGAAGTTTACACCTGCCATACCATCCATCTTGGATGCTTTATGGAACAAGTTAGCAAACTGCTTTTCGTTTAAACCATACATGTTACGAACTCTTTGTTTTTCACGAAGCTGTGTTCCGTAACCGCTTAGTTTGATACGCTTTGTTGGACCATGTTGTCCTGGAGCATAAGTTCTTTTCTTTAGCTCTTCGCCTGTTTCTAAGATGGAGAAGCTTAAGCGTCTAGACTTCTTCCAAACAGGACCTGTGTAACGTGCCATGTGTTATTCCTCCTTATGACATAAGCGAAACAACAACAGGTATAGATCATCATTAAGGAGTGTTGTTATAATGACATTTCGCTGTTTCAGCTCAGTTACTTTGCCTAGATCATATCTTAACAACGCTTTGCTTAAGACTCTATAAGCTGCTATTATTTGACGCAACAAAGATTATATGCATTGGAACAAATTTCGTCAATAATATTCTTTCATATTTCACGAAAAGAATGTTTATGTTAAAATATTAAGGATTGAATATGATGTGAAGAGGTATAAGAATGAATAAAGTTTTAAGTATTATCTCCGATATAAGAGTAGTTATTGGTATTGCTGTTCTAGTGTTAATATTAGCAGCATGGTTGATTATTGAAAAAATCCGTACTAAAAAATTCCGTAAAGAATTAGAAGGATTAGAAAAAAGATACAATGATATCAAAGCAATTCCATTGACTTTTAAAATGAATAAAGCTGTTACTGCCGCTAGATCCAATGCAGAAGCTGCTGAAAAGGTGAATGAAGCAAAAAAGAGCTATGATTCTACACAAGCTTCTTTAAAAAAGATTTCTGCGACATTAGCAAATTGTGAAGATGCAATCCTTTTAGGCAAGCTTCGTAAAGCTGATAGCTTGATGACGGAATTAGAAACAGATGTTTCTTTAACAACAAAAGAAGTTGGTGACTTAGATGTTTATTTAGATGAGATTCTCGCGAAAGAAACAGCACAGCGTCAAGAAGTAACAACATTAAAGAATCGTTTCCGTGCATTGAAATCTACTGCACAAGAAAATGCGTCTAAACTTTCATACAATTGGAATTCTGTTGAAACGAAAATCACGGATACAGAAAAAATGTTTTCTACATTCGAAGACTGGATGTATTCTTCGGATTATGAACGTGCAAATAAAGAACTTGAAGCAATTCAAGTTAGTATGCAAGAATTAGAAAGCATGTTAGATGATATGCCATCTTTATTAGAAGATGCACGTGGTGTTGTTCCTAATATGTTAGAATCATGTGCAAAGGAATATAAACGTAATCAAAGTCGTGGCGTATATCAAAAGCATTTAGACGTTGAGAAGAATTTGAATGTTCTTACACAATCCTTAAATGAAGACCTAAAGAAATTAAAAGAAGGTAAAACAGAAGGGGTACAAGAAAACCTAAATACTTATAAAGAACGTATTACACAATTATCAACTTCTATTCATTCTGAATCTGTAGCGTATGATCAAATGAAATCATTGACAAAAGATACAGAAGAGTTATTTGAAGAAACAAATAAAAATGCAAAATATGTCGTTTCAGAATTGAATGCATCTTCAGAAAAATATGGATTACAAGCATTGGTTCCTGAAGCTACAAAACAAAGTGATTCTTTAACAAAACTCAATACATTACGTTTATCCGTTTTAGATACTGAAAAGAATTATAATATGCCAGCTACAATGGTTATTACAAATATCTCTGATTTGAATCAAAAGGTAAATGCAATTAATCATGCATTTATTGATATGAAGAGTCGTATTGAAATGGTGACAGGTGATGAAGATCGTGCTAGCAAGCAACTAACTAAATTACAAATCATCATGAATTTGATGCAAGTTAAGATTCGTAAGTATAAGTTACCAAATATTTCTGAACAATATGAAGATGATATGCGTAAAGCATATGAATATATTCGCTCTTTAGATGGATTGATGAAAGAAAGTCCTATTAACATGCAATTGTTAAATTCTACATTACAAGAAGCTTTAGATTTTATTTATAAGCTTTATAACAACGTCAATAATGTAGTAGGTACAGTTGTGATGGTTGAAAATACAATCGTATTTGGAAACCGTTATCGTTCTACATATGCTGATATTGATTCTGAATTGACAAGAAGTGAATTGTGTTTCAGAAATGGTGAATACACAAAAGCTTTAACGATTGGTATCGCTACAATTGAAAAAATTCATCCTGGTAATTATGAAGATATGATTAAGGAGAATTCAAAAGGTGCGTAATAGAGTTTATTTTGATAACGCTAGCACAACGAACATTCATCCTGAGGTGCTAGAAACTTATACTTCATTATTAAAGAAATACTATGTAAATTCTGAATCTATTTATAATGAAGGAATTGAAGTAAGTCAAATGTTAGAAAAGGCCCGCCGAGCAATCGCCGGGCTTTTGGGAGTTTCTTCTCAAGATATTATTTTTACATCTGGTTCAAGTGAATCGAACACTTCTGCAATTAAAGGTGTATGTGCTGCACAGTTAAATAAGAAACATATTATTACAACGAATGTAGAACATTCTTCGATTATGAATTGTTGTAAACAAATGGAAGAGTTATTTGGATATCGTGTTACTTATCTTCCTGTTAACCATGAAGGAAAAGTTTCTTTACAACAAGTACAAGATGCATTAGATGAAGATACAGCAATCGTTTCAATCATGTACGTTAATAATGAATCTGGATCAATTAATCCAATTAGTGAAATTAGTGAATATGTAAAAAAACATTCTCATGCCTATATGCATGTTGATTTAACACAATCTATTGGTAAAGTTCCACTTGATTTATCCAATGTGGATTTAGCTTCAATTTCCGCACACAAGTTAGAAGGTTTAAAAGGAAGTGGAATATTAATGAAAAAATCTTTTGTTCCATTTGTTCCTTTAATCAATGGAGGCGAACAAGAATATGGATTAAGAGGTGGCACAAGTAATGCACCAACGGATATGGTTTTTGCGAAAACACTTCGTTTAGCTTTAGAAAATGGTAAAAAATATCATTCATTGATTCAAGAAATGCATGATTGTTTGATTTCAGGTTTAAAACAAATTGAAGGTGTGGAAATCAATTCTCCAGAAGATGCGATTGCTTCTACAATTAATTTCTCATATGAGAATATTCCAAGTGAAGTCATGCAAAATGCATTGAATGAATGTGGATTTATGGTGAGTGCTAGAAGTACTTGTGATTCTAAATCTATGAATCCAAGTTATGTTCTAGAAGCGATGGGATTTAATCCTAAGAGAGCATCTTCTTGTATTCGTATTTCTCTTTCTTATCATAATACATTAGAAGAAGTAAATGCGTTCTTAGAAGCGTTGAAAGGAGTTATAAAGACATATGGTTAAATATGATACAGTTTTAATTCGCTATGGTGAATTATCTACTAAAGGAAAAAATAGAAAAGACTTCATTACTCGTTTATATCACAATATTAAATATGCTTTAAGAGATTATCCAAATTTAACATATCAAAAAACACATGATCGTATTTACATTAAATTAACGGATGAAAATACAGATGAAATTTCAGATAAATTAAAACGTGTATTTGGTATTTCCTCATTTTCTTTTACAGAAAAAGTAGATAGTGATATTGAAACAATCAAAGAAACTTGTTTAAGAATCGCAAAAGATTCTAATAAAAAGACTTTCAAAATGATGGCAAAACGTCATGATAAATCATTTCCTATGATTTCTGATGAAATCAATCGTGCTTGTGCTGGCAATATTTTACATAATACAGATTTAACGGTTGATGTTCATGATCCAGAACTGTTGATTCGTGTGGAAATTCATGAAAAATATACTTATATTACTTCAGATAAGATTAAAGGTGCAGGTGGATATCCAGCAGGTATCAATGGAAAAGTATTACTATTATTAAGTGGTGGTATTGATTCACCGGTCGCGGCATATGAATTAATGAAACGTGGATTATATGTAGAAGCAATTCACTTTGCTTCACCACCATATACTTCTCAAGCTGCTAGAGATAAAGTACTTAAGTTAGCTGAGATGGTAAGTGAATATCAAGGATCCATGAAAGTACATATTGTTAATTTCACTGATATCCAATTAGAAATTTATAAAGCTGCAGGTGATCCATATGCAATTACGATTATGAGAAGAATGATGTATCGTTTGGCTGAAAGAATCGCAAAAGATAATCATTGTCTAGCATTAGGTACAGGAGAATCTGTTGGTCAAGTTGCTTCTCAAACATTAGAATCGATTGCGGTCATTAATGAAACGATACAAATTCCTGTACTAAGACCACTTGTATGTTTTGATAAAGTTGAAATTATTGATTTAGCTAGAAAGATTGGAACATATGAAACAAGTATTCTTCCTTTTGAAGATTGTTGTACGATTTTTGATCCAAAAAATCCTGTCACACATCCAACAAGTGAAAAGAGTGTACATTTTGAATCGTTATTTGATTATGAAACAAAATTAGATGAAGCAATTGCTTCACAAGAAGTTGTCACAGTTTATAAAAGAAAGGAAGAGGAAGAATTCCTCTGAGATGATGTATGGCATATCATAATAAAAAAACTGCAGCTGAATTCGAAACGAATTTAAAAGGTTCAGAAAAATTTAATGAACATGAATTAATGGAAGCTGTGAATATAACAGTTGTAAAAGTGGAACTGGATGACAAGTATTCAACAAAACAAAAACTAAATATTTATTCACAATTAACATCACTTTCAAACTGTAGTTCAAAAGAGCGTAAAAAATACGCAAAAAAAGTTAAGAAAATGCTTTAATTTTCATTGACGAATAAGTTTTGTTCGTGTATCATTAGTCCGTTATCAGCCCTCGACAGGAGGTCTGTAACCGCACAAAAAAGGGTTTAAGAACGTAAGTCCCCTTAATGGCGCGTCTTATGATAAATGTCAGGAGGTGTAATAAATGTACGCAATTATCGAAACAGGCGGAAAGCAGCTTAAAGTTGAAGCTGGCCAGGAAATCTATGTTGAAAAGTTGGATGTAGAAGCTGGTGAAGAAGTAGTATTTGACAAGGTCGTTCTTGTAAGCAATGAAAGCACAAAGATCGGAACACCATATGTTGAAGGTGCAAAGGTTACTGCTAAGGTTGTTAAACAAGGAAAAGAAAAGAAAATTAGAATCTTCAAGTATAAGGCTAAGAAGGGTTCTACAAGAAGAAGACAAGGTCATAGACAGCCATATACAAAGTTGACTGTTGAAGCTATTGAGGCTTAATTATGATTCAAATTACCGTAAAACGAAATCCAGATATTATTTCAATTGAAGTAAAAGGACATGCGGGAAGTGCTGATTATGGTCACGATCTAGTGTGTGCAATCGTTAGCGGTATTATTACTGGGCTTGCTAATGCATTGTATGAGATGGTTCATGAAGAAGATATTGTTTTAGAAGAAGGATATGCAAAGATTTATATCTCCAATCCTTGTGATAAAAGTAATACAATTTGTGAAACTGCTCTATATATGTTAAAAACAGCTCAAGAAGTTAACAAAGAATATATAAAAATAATGGAGGTTTAATACTATGAAGTTCACTCTGAATATGCAGTTATTCGCATCCAAAAAGGGTGTATCATCCACAAAGAACGGAAGAGATTCTGCTGGTAGAAGACTTGGTGCTAAGAAAGCTGATGGTCAATATACAAATGCTGGTTCTATCCTTTACAGACAAAGAGGAACAAGAATCATGCCAGGAAAGAACGTTATGCGTGGTGGAGATGATACATTGTTTGCTACAGCTGCAGGTATCGTTAAGTATGAACGTTTAGGCAGAGACAAAACTAAGGTTTCTGTTTATCCTGTTGAAGCGTAAGTTTAATTGATACTCCTGAATTTTTCAGGAGTATTTTTTTCAAGAAAGGAGAAAAAAACATGATTGATTTTATTAAAATGCATGTAAAAGCTGGCGATGGTGGAAGAGGTATCGTTGCTTGGAGAAGAGAAAAGTTTTATCCAATGGGTGGCCCTGCTGGTGGAGACGGCGGAAATGGTGGATCCGTTTATTTTGCGGTTGATACAAATGAAACAACACTAACGAAACTTCGTTTCACAAAAACAATTAAGGCTGGAAATGGTTCTCCTGGTTTAATTAAAAAAATGCATGGTAAAAGTGGTGATGATGTAGTTGTTGGAGTGCCACTAGGAACAATGATTCGTAATGCTGATAACGGTGACTTATTAGCTGATCTAACAAAACCTGGTCAAAAAGTTTTAATTGCCCATGGTGGAAAAGGTGGCTTAGGAAACCATCATTTTGCGACTGCTAGAAATGATGCTCCTGAATATGCACAACCTGGTGAAATTGGTGAATCATTAAATATTCAAATTGAATTGAGATTACTTGCAGATGCTGGATTGATTGGTTTTCCTTCAGTTGGTAAATCTACATTCTTATCAGTTGTCACAAATGCAAGACCTGAAATTGCTGCTTATCCATTCACTACGATTGAACCTAATATTGGTGTAGTAGATCTAGGTAGTGAAAAAGGATTTGTTCTTGCTGATATGCCTGGTTTAATTGAAGGTGCTGGTGAAGGTAGAGGCTTAGGTCATGAGTTTTTAAGACATATTCGTAGATGCCGTGTTTTAATTCATGTCGTTGATATGAGTGGTCAAGCAGGTGATCCTTGTGAATGTTATGATATCATTAATAAAGAACTTGCGACATATGATGCGGATCTAGAAAAGAAAACACAAATTGTTGTTGCGAATAAAATGGATGATGAATATGCATCTATGTATTTAGATGAATTTAAGAAAAAATATCCTAATTTAAAGATATTCGAAGTTTCTACATTAGAACATAAAGGATTAAAACAGGTTTTATACGCCGCAATGGAAGCAATTGATAACGCAAAAGTTGTTGAAGCAGAAAATGCTGCACCAATTGAAGAAACGATTATTTATCGTTATCAACCAAAGCGTCCTGATTTCTATATTGAAAAGGATGCTCCAGGTAGATGGAAAGTTGTATCTCAAAAGATTGATAATCTTGTAGATACGTATGATCTTGATGATCCTGATCAAGCTTATCAATTAGGTTTACAGCTTGATAAAATGGGTGTTGATTCTGCATTACGAGAAGCTGGAGCAAAAGATGGAGACCAAGTTATCGTAAATAATTACATTCTTGATTTTAAAGATTAAATAAAACATAACAGTATCAATTATTTATTATGATTGATGGAAAGGATTTTTATGATTGCTTTTATCAAAGGGACTGTCACTTCATATACAGTAGATAGTGTAGTGATTGATCATAATGGTATGGGATGGGAAATTGCATATCCTCATACAGATAAATTATCTTTAAATGCAGAAATACAGATTTATACTTATTTACATATTTTTGAAGGTGGTATGAATCTTTATGGTTTTGAAACGCAACAAGAAAAAGATTTGTTTTTAAAATTAATTTCTGTAAAAGGATTGGGTCCTAAAACTGCTATGACGATGCTTTCTAGAGCAGGATATCAAGCGATTATTGACTCTGTTTCTACTGGTGATGTTGCAACACTAAAAAAGATGCCTGGAATTGGTGCTAAGAGTGCTTCTCAGATTGTACTTGATCTACAAGGTAAATTAGTTGTTACGGAAACAGCTACTACAAAACAAAGTAGTTCTAAATATTCTAAAGAAATCAATGATGCAATTGAAGGATTAAAGAATCTAGGATATAAGCAGTCGGAACTTTCTAACTGCATTCATTATATGGCGGAAAATCCTGGACTTACTGTAGAACAATATATGTCTATGGGTTTACGCTACATGGCGAAAGCTAAATAGGAGTGTATATGGAAAATAACGAACGTTTAATGTCGAACCAAGAAGTACTTGGTGATGATGAAGAAAGTATTCGTCCTAAATCATTGGATGAATATATTGGACAAGATTCTTTAAAAGAAAATTTAAGAATCTACATTCAAGCAGCACTAGGTAGAAATGAATCACTGGATCATGTTCTTTTATATGGTCCTCCAGGACTTGGTAAAACAACATTATCTTACATTCTTGCCCATGAAATGCATACGAATATTAAAATCGTAACTGGGCCAAGTATTTCAAAACCTGGTGATTTAGCGAGCATTTTATCTACTTTAGATGCTGGAGATATTTTGTTTATTGATGAAATCCATCGTTTGCCTAAAATCGTTGAAGAAGTTTTATATCCAGCAATGGAAGATTTTGAAATGGACGTTATGGTAGGTGGAGAAAATGGTCAAGGTGGAAGAAGTGTTCGACTTCCTCTGCCACCATTTACACTTGTTGGTGCTACAACACGTGCAGGTGATCTCTCTTCTCCATTAAGAGATCGTTTTGGTATCATTTCAAAATTAGAATATTACAATGAACAACAATTATCTTCTATCATCGCTAGAAGTGCTCGTGTATTAAATGTAGAAATTGATGAGGACGCAATCATAGAAATCGCAAGACGTTCTAGAGGAACCCCTCGTATCGCAAATAGATTATTACGCAGAATACGTGATTTCGCACAAGTGCTGAATGATGGAATCATTTCTAAAAAAGTTGTAGAAGATGCATTAATTCGATTACATGTTGATGCATTAGGATTAGATGAAGTTGATATTCGTTATCTAAAGGGAATCATTGAAAGGTTTCATGGAGGTCCTGTTGGATTAGAAGCTTTAGCTAATTCTATCTCTGAAGAAACAACTACTTTAGAAGATGTTTATGAACCTTATTTGATTCAAATTGGTTTTGTAAATAGAACACCTCGTGGAAGAGTTGTTACTGAAAAAGCGTATGAACATTTAGGAATTCATCACAACGAATCATTATTTTAAATAAAAATGCTTATAAGAGTTATCTCTTGTAGGCATTTTTTATATTGACAGGATAAATTTGTTTATCATATCATTTAATAGTCAAAGTGACTATTATGAACGAAAGAAATGAATTAGGTGAAACTTTAGAAGAATTTCTAAAAAATTATGATGAAAATGAATATCGTCGACCAAGTAATACTGTGGATATGATTTTATTTACAGTATCAGAAGGAAAGTTAAAGATTTTACTTGTGAAACGGAAAAATCATCCTTTTATAGGAGATTGGGCAATGCCAGGAGGTTTTGTCAATTTTGATGAAGATATGGAAAAAGCTGTTAGTAGAGAACTTGAAGAAGAAACAAGTATTTCTGAATATACGTATTTTCGTCAACTTTATACATTTGGTAATGCAGATAGAGATCCTAGAACCCGTATTATTACAACAGTTTATTTATCTATGACACCTTCATCAAATATTAAAAATACTCACGCAAATGATGATGCTAGTGATGCTGGTTGGTTTACGATATCTAAAAAAACGATTTCTACAAATGATCAAGGTAGAAAATCTATTGTTTCTTTAGATGAAGAATATAAAGGTATTCATATTGCGTATGAGATTAATGAAACAGCTAAAAGAAATTATGTTGAAAGTAAATCTCAATGGTTAGATGAAAGCAATGCACAACTTGCTTGTGATCATATCAAAGCAATTAATATGGCAATGGATGTTATGAAGCATCGTGTTGCTTCAACTGGCATTTTATTTAATCTATTACCTGATGAATGCACATTAAGGGAAGTACAAGATGCGTATGAGGCAGTTATAGGTCATAAAGTAGATACAGGTAATTTCAGAAGAGATATCAAAAAAATGATGCAAGATACTGGAAAGAAGACAAAAAGGGGTGGCAAACAAGCAGCGCTATATCGGTTTGATCCGATGTATGATTATTTGGAGGAAAACTTATGAAAAAAGTATTAGTAGTCGTAGATGTTCAAAATGATTTTGTGGATGGAGCGTTAGGAACAAAAGAAGCAGTTAATATCATTCCTTCTGTTATTGATGAAATACATAAGGATTATGATCGAATTTTTGTTACATATGATACACATGAAGATAACTATTTAGAAACATTAGAAGGTAAATATTTACCAGTAAAGCATTGTATCAAGGATAGTGAAGGGTGGAAATTAAACTCTGAAGTTCAAAAAGCTTTAGAAAATAAAAAATATATTTCTATTGATAAACCAACATTTGGTTCTTATGCATTGGTTCAATATTTAACTACATATCAACCAAGTGAAATTACACTCGTTGGTTTATGTACAGATATTTGTGTGATTTCAAATGCATTATTATTACGTGCTGCGTTATCTAATACACCAATCAATGTGATAGAAAAAGCTTGTGCAGGTGTTACTGTAGAGAAACATAAAGCAGCAATTGAAGTAATGAAATCTTGTCAAATTAACATATTATGAAAGAAGGGATAGATATGTCTAATATTAAAGTAGAACCTTATATTGCAGATGAAGATTATGATAATCCTGCGATGGTAACAGATTTTTATGAATTTACAATGGCTAATTGTTTGTTTGAACATGGTTTTAAAGATAAAACAATGGTTTTTAATATGTTCTTTCGTAAGAATCCAGATAATCAAGGTTATAGTATTTCTTGTGGTCAACACGCTCTTGTTAAATTTTTAAGAGAGTATCATTTTAATGAAAGAGATTTGGTCTATTTAAAGACAAAAGGAATGTCTGATGATTTCTTAGCATATTTAAAAGATTATCGTTGGAAAGGTAGCATGTACGCTTTAAAAGAAGGTTTGGTTTGTTATCCTCAAGTTCCTATGGTTCGCATTGAATGTGATATGGTTGGTGCTATTTTAATTGAAACATATTTGTTACAAACAATGAATTTTCATTCTTTGATTGCCACAAAAGCAACCAAAATTTCTGGCTTATCTACGCATACACCACGTAATGTAATGGAATTTGGTACAAGACGTGCACAAGGGCAATCTGCGGGCGATAATGGTGCGTACGCAGCTATTTTAGGTGGTTGTATTGGTACTGCAAATTGTTTAGCGGAAATGAAATATGGTCCAGAAGTAAAAGCTGTTGGTACGATTGCTCATTCATTTATTGAATTCTATGAAGATGAATTTGAGGCTTTTAAAGCGTATGCAGATACATATCCAGATAATGTATCGCTTTTATTAGATACATATAACATCTTGGAAAGTGGTTTGCCAAACTTAATTAAGATTGATGATTATTTGATTCAAAAATATCCAAATGATCCAAACAAACGCGTTAAAAGCGCTAGAATTGATTCGGGAGATTTAGCTAGAGGATATAAGAAGTTAAGAAAGAGATTAGATGAAGCTGGAAAAACATATGTTAAATTGGTTGCATCTAATTCTTTAGATGAAAATACAATGGCTGATATGGAATTGTATGAAGGTGCACATTTTGATTCTTATGGTGTTGGTGAAAAACTCATAACTTCTTCTTCATCTCCTGTATTTGGTGGCGTGTATAAGTTAGTGGCTGTTAAAGAAGAGGATGGATCGTATTCACCTCGTATGAAATGTTCTGACTCTGCATCTAAAGCAATTATTCCAGGTAAATTAATGGCATGGCGTATTTATGATGAAGAAGGAAAAGGACAGGCTGATATCATTTCATTAGATGATGAAGAAATTATCGAAGGAAAAGAAATTACAGTTTATGATATGAATCCAGATGCTTTTCATCATTCTAGAACAATCAAACCTATCAAAGTGGAAAAGATATTAGTACCTCATATCATCGATGGAGACTTAGCTATAAATCTTCCTTCCATCAAAGAAAAGAAAGACTTTATTAAAGATCAACTAGAAAATAAAGTTTGGGAATCTGAACTCAGACCAAAGATGCCACATACACATTATGTTGATTTAACAGAAAAAGTATATGAATTAAGAGAAAATATGTATCAAAAATTACATGGAGGTTCTCTTGATTAAGGCGTTGGTTTTTGGTGGAGCTTTTAATCCTCCTACAAATGCGCATATTCAATTAGCTGAATTCGCTAAAAATAAAACAAACAGTGATGTTGTTATTTTTGTTCCTAGTAAAATGACATATATTAAAAATGAACAAAAAAAAGACTTCGCTTTTTCCGATGAAATGCGTTTGAATATGTTAAATCAAATTGCTAAAAATCGTGAATGGATGATTGTTTGTGATCATGAGATTCATCTTGAACAACAACCAAGGACATATTACACATTAAAACATTTAAAAGAACAAGGGTATTCATGTAAGTTACTATTTGGTTCTGATAAGTTAGTGGAATTAGAAAATGGTTGGAAACATATTGATGAAATTTGTAATGATTTTGGTATTGTTTGTTTAGAAAGAAATCATGATAATTGTAAAACTATGATATTGAATGATTCATTTCTTTCTCAATATAGTTCAAATATTCAAATTATAGAAACACCGGATGATTTTCAAATGGTTTCTTCTACAATTGTTCGTAAATATTTTATTGAAAAAGAGTATTCCAAAATCGATACTTTAATTCCAAAAGAGTTAAATGGATTAAGGGATTTGGATAGGAAGGATTTTTATGAAAAATAGAATGATTAAAGTAGGTAACGTTATTCCATCTTTAAAAGTTGCAGATGTTACTTATAATACAAAACAAATCATAGAAACAATTCAAAATCATTATGATTGTGGAATTTTGTTATTTCCAGAATTATCTATATGTGGATATACATGTGCAGATCTTTTTGGTAATGAATTGCTAATAGAGAAATGTCAATCAGCATTATTAGAAATATCAAAAATAACGAAAGGACTAGTAATTGTTGGAGCACCACTTCGTAAAGATCATTGTTTGTATAATTGTGCAGTATTCATGTCAAATGGAAAAATCAACGCTGTGATTCCTAAAATCAATATTCCAACTTATTCTGAATTTTATGAAGAAAGATGGTTTACTTCAGGAAAGGATGTCATAGATTCTTTGATTCAAATTGGAAATAAAGAAGTTCCTTTTGGTAGAAATCTTTTATTAGAAGATATCTATTCTGGTGCAGTTGTAGGATGTGATATTTGTGAGGATTTATGGGTTCCTGATAAACCTAGTACACATGCTTGTTTAGCTGGTGCGAATATTATTGTCAATCTGAGTGCTTCTGATGAACTGATTGGAAAACAAGAATATCGCAGAAACATGGTTTCTCAACAATCTAGTAGTTGTTATTGTGCATATTGTTATGTTTCTAGTGGAGTTGATGAATCTTCAACGGATCTTGTTTTTTCTGGACATTCTTTGATTTATGAAAATGGAAAACAATTGAAAGATTCTATTTTTACAAATAGAACACATATTGATACTGCTTTAGTGGATTTAGATACAATCACGTACAATCGTCAACATCAAAATACATTTGGATATGAAAATGGATATACAAAAATATCTTGTTTGATACCATCTGTTGGTAATTATGATGATATTACAGTAGAACAATTAGTTTCTATATTTCAAAAAGAAGATTATGTGATACCAAGAAATCCATTTGTACCCAATGATGATTTTGAAAGAGAAGATAGATGTAAGAAAATATTACAAATTCAAGCAAATGGTCTAGCTACTCGAGTACGTGCAACACATATTAAAAATCTTGTGATTGGAATTTCAGGTGGATTAGATAGTACATTGGCTTTAATTGTATGTCATGAAGCACAAAAAATCTGTAAAGATATTCATATTATTGGATACACAATGCCAAATCAAGGAAATACAAGTTCTTTAACATATAATAATGCACTCGCATTAATGAAAAGATTAAATGTTGAGTTGCGTGAATGTGCAATTGGAGAAGGTGTAAAACTTCATCTTGAAGAATTAGGACATGGAAATTCATATCAAGGAGAAGGGGATACAACATATGAAAATGCCCAAGCAAGATATCGTACGTATATCTTAATGGACGCTGCAAATATGGAAAATGGACTTGTTGTTGGAACAGGTGATTTAAGTGAACTTGCATTAGGTTGGTGCACTTATAATGGTGATCATATGTCTATGTATGGCGTTAATACTTCTGTACCTAAAACTTTAGTTCAATATATTTGTAAAAGTTATGCATATTCTTGTGGGGATGAGGAATTAAAAGATATTCTACTAAGTATTATTGATACGCCAATTTCTCCAGAGTTAACTCCATCTTCTAATGGCAAAATTGCGCAAAAGACGGAAGAAAAGATTGGAAAATATGATCTCAATGATTTCTTTTTGTTTTATACATTACGTTATGGATTTACACCAAGTAAATTGATTGCGTTTGCGTTACATGCATACAGCGAATTATCGAAAGAAGATATTAAAGATGCATTGATTCGCTTCTATAATAGATTCTTTCATCAACAATTTAAACGTAGTTGTTTGCCAGATGGACCTAAGGTAGGTTCTGTTACTTTATCTCCTAGAGGAGACTGGAGGATGCCAAGTGATGCATCTGTTGATCTATGGTTAGAGGAAACAAAACAAGCATGAGTGATTTAAATTGGAAGAAAATTAAAGAAGAACATATTGTTCAAGATCAATGGATTGATTTTCGTAAAGCGACATATCGTTTTCCGAATGGAAAAGAATTTGGTCCTTTTTATCAATATTCAAGAAGAAGTTATTCTGTGATTGTCGCAAGAAATGTAGATGGTAATTTTATTTGTGTGAAACAATTTCGTCATGGTATCAATCAAGTAACAGTTGAATTTCCAGCTGGTGGTATAGAAACGAATAATAATGAATATGATAAAATAGGTACAGAAGACGCATTAGAGTGTGCAAAAAGAGAACTTCTAGAAGAAACAGGATATAAATCAAATAATTGGAAACATTTGATAACGATTCCAAGTAATGCAACAATTGCGGATAATTATGCATATTGTTATTTTGCAGATAAATGTGAAAAAGTATCTGATTTACATTTAGATGATACAGAATTTTTGGAAGTTCAACTTTTTAATGAAAAACAAATTGAAGATTTGATTGATCAGCAACACTTTCCTCAAGCAATCCATGTAATGGCGTTTCTATTGGCTTCAAAATATTTTAACTAAGGAGATTTTATGGCAGTTCAATATCAAGAGCAACAATCATACAAACAACAAGAATATGATGAACCAATAGAGAGCTACAAAGGTTTTAATATCAAAAAATACATAAAAAATGTGTGTATCATAGGTTCTATTTTAGGAGTATTTGGTTATGGATGTTCATACATATTTGATTCTGTATTAGATAACCAACAATATTTAACTTCTATTGATGAAATTGTTGTTGGAGATGGTGTGATTGATGAATCGTTAACAAATGAATTTACATTGAATGGACAATATTATTCATTTCCATGTACGCTACAAACATTTTTAGATAATGGATGGACATATACAGATTATTCTAGCGAATTAGAAAACAAAAAAATTAAGAAAGATCAATATGAATATATCTATTTAGAAAATGAAGATAATCAAGAAATTTCATTACGAGTTTCTTCTCCAACAGGAAAGAAGATTTCAATGAATGAAGCATTTGTTATGTCATTAAACAGTTATGACACGTATGACGTTGAAAGTGTGAATATCACACTTTCAGGTGGTATTTGTACTGGGATGAAATGCAGCGATTTAGATACGTTAATTTCTGAAAAAGATTGGGATTATTATAAATCTACGACAAGTGAGAATTGGTATTACAGTTTAGAGGTTACTGATAAAGACAATCCTTATGATATTACATATTCAATTAATACTGAAAAAGTAAATGATGAAAGAGTTATTAAAAATATATCAATTCATGCATATGAAAATTATGATTATAAGAAATAGAGGCTATGATGGAAGAAAAGTTTAGTATATTAAAGCAAAATGGAAGAGTTATTCGTGGTATCAAATTACATGAAGATCAAACAAATGCTAGACCACTTATTTTATGTCATGGATTTACTGCAGATATGCGTAGTGTTTATTCTGATGCCAAAGCATTAAGTGAGGAAGGATATATTTGTTATATCTTTGATTTTTGTGGTGGTGGTTTTGAAACAATTAGTGATGGTAACTTTCATTCTGAGATGACACCATTAACTGAAGTTGATGATTTAGATGATGTTGTTCAATTTATAAAAAAAGATACAGATATTGATTCTAATTTGTTAACATTGATTGGCTATTCTCAAGGTGGATTTGTATCAGCAGTTTATGCATCAAGACATCCTGAAATCATTGATCGATTAATATTGAATTATCCAGCTTTCTGTATCCCAGATGATGCGAGAAATGGTTCTATGCAAATTATTCAATTTGATCCAAATGACATTCCAGATTTTATTGGGGAAGGAAAAATGAGATTGAGTGGAGAATACGCTAGAAGTGTGATTGATTTTAATATGTATGATGAAATCAAGGGATATAAAGGTAAAGTGTTATTGAACCATGGAGATGCAGATGCTATTGTTCCAATTGCTTACAGTGATCAAGCAAAAGATGTATATGGTGAACAATGTGAGTATCATGTCTTAAAAGGTGCTCCGCATGGATTTCATGAAGAACCATATTTCACAGAGTCTATCAATTACATGAAAGAATTTCTAAAAAAATGAAAGAATTAGAGTAATTGCCTAATCAATACTTTGTTCATCTGTTAACCTCCTAGTGCAATCAGTATAGAACTGTCTAGGAGTGGAAGTTACTATACCTGATTTGGTGTAGTAAAGATATTTTTTAAAAAAAATCTGTTTACAATTCATACTCGGCTGAGAAAAAAACATTTCAGTCGAGGTGTTTTTGTATAAAAAGACCCTTTTATAGGTTAAGCTAAATCCCAATTGGTTAATGTATCTTCACTAAATAATCCACAGCTCAGACTATACGGCATCGGCACGTGTCAATCCCTTAATAGGTTAATGTATCTTCACAATAGTAAAATCGGCCTTTTTCAAAACCAATTATTAGAAAAACTTATGAAAGAATGTAAAAATTGGTTGAATTTATTACATTTTAATACTGGATAATAGGTATCTAGGATATATGAATTGGAAATGATTTTCGATTTAGAGATTTGTATTTCTGAAAATGGTATCATATTAATAAGAATTTCGATGTAGGAGGAATAGACATGTCTAAAATCAAAATCTGCAGCAATCCATATAAAAAGGAAATTGAGTATTTTACTTATAACGAATCAACAGGAGAATGGAAAAATATTAAGGAATCAACACCTAGTAGCCATTTACTTGAACTTGATACAGAAAAAAGTTTTTTGCCATTTCTTGTTAATGAAATAATAGAAACTATACGCAAAGAATATTATGTTGGTGAATTAGTATCTATCTATTTTGAAGGGACAGAGGAAGAGTACGAAGAATTAGAAAGTGTATGTAATAAGGAAAAATATAAAGATATTTTAGAATTACATAAATCTGATTCATTTTTGGAAAATGGAAGAGATATCTTGAATTATATAAAAGATAATTTTAATAATGTAAAACCTATTATCGATAAATTTATTAATGATGAAACGGAGAAAAAGAAATTAGGCAAAGTTTCAGACGCTTTAGATGATATTATTCCTATTTGTGTTTTTGGAAACTATAGTTCAGGTAAATCTTCTTTCATCAATTCTCTCATAGGTCATGAGATACTTGCGAGTGGTGGGACGGTAGTAACTGCTAAGGTTTATCGAATTGAACAATCATCTTATGAGGATAGAGCAAAAATACAATTCACATTCCAAGGAAATGATGTAATCTTATCTTTTGAAGATACTAATTTCAGAGTTTTAAAAGGGGAAAACGTTCTTATAGATTCTATTAAAGAAGCAATCGAATCTGTTGAAGAAAAGAATATGTATTCACTTTTAAAGGTGACATTAGAAAAGATAAATAGTTATGAAAAGAATAAACAAGAAAATTATGATATCAGTAATATCATTTCTCTTGAGATTCCTTTTTCTAAAAATGGCATTATTGGATACTCAAAAAATAAATTTGTAATTTTTGATACGCCAGGTTCAAATTCTAACAGTCATATAGAAC
>CAVHRL010000022.1:0-24502 GCA_963638375.1 Lachnospiraceae bacterium | reverse complement strand
CATATAAATCCCAAAAAAAAGCACTTTAACAGTTAAAGGTGCTTTTTAGTCATTCTTTTTAGTTGAATTCCAAACTCATATATATTCATCCAAAATATTCTTTCATTGTTCTTTCTGCACCTAATTTATTAAAGTCAGAAATGAATGTATCCACTGCTTCATCAATTGTGGCATTCTTAACAAACGCATCAATCACACTTGGTGAACAAGTCGCTGATCCAATTCCATATTCACATAATTCCAATACTTGTTGACTATTCTTAAAGGATGCTGCTAGAACCATACAATCCATGTCATTCTTTTCTAAAATATCATGAATTTCTTTTGTTACTTTCACTCCATCATATCCTAGATTATCAATACGATTGACATATGGAGCTACATAACTTGCTCCTGCTTTTGCGGCAAGATACGCTTGCATTGGTGTATAAACAACTGTTCCACATGTTTGAATTCCTTTTTCTTTGAGTATTTTAATAGCTTTAAATCCTTCGGGAATAGAAGGAATCTTAACAACAGTATTGTTTCCTAATACATTTGTTATAGAAATTGCATCTTGTATCATACCTTCTGCGTCTTTTGGTAAAGCTTGTGCGAACAAGATTCCTTCTTCACCAATAAATTCTCTAATTTCTTTTAATACTTCTTTTGGATTTCTATTTTGTTTACTCAGAATAGATGGATTTGTTGTTACACCATCAATTGGATATAGATCATATAAACGTTTGATATCTTCAATATTTGCATCATCAATAAATAATTTCATTTCCTTCTCTCCTTATAATGATTGTTCTGTTCTTCCAATAATATCATCTTGTGTTTTCTTGCTTAATACATTGAAGAATGCAGAATATCCTGCAACTCTAACAATGAGATCCTTATGTTTTTCTGGATGAAGTTGTGCATCAATCAATGTTTCTTTTGAAACGATATTATATTGAACATGATAACCATGTAATCGATTAAAGAATGCACTGATCAACAATTCTAGTTTTTGCTTGTTTTCTTCTGTTGCGATCATTGTAGGTGTCATCTTTTGATTCAACAATACACCACCTGTAATTTTCTCAGTTGGTAATTTAGAAACTGTTTTAAAGACTGCCGTAGGACCAGATTTATCGCAGTTATGTGCTGGTGAGCAACCTTCAGCTAGAGGCTCCCACGCTTTTCTACCATCTGGAGTAGCGAACGTCCCCATGCCTTGTCCAACATTTGCGGAAATAGAAGAAGTTCCACCATAACGAATACCACCAATAGGTCCTCTACCATATCTTGTATTTGGATACTTTTTAATTTCATCCAAATAAGAATCATATGCTTCTACAACTAATTGATCTACTTCATCATTATCATTTCCATACTTTGGTGCTTCATTGATCAACATCTGTTGAATCTTTTGATTTTCTTCAGAAGTAAAATCATCCATGATAGCGTCCCATAGTTGTTGTTGTGTTAATTTCTTTTCATCATAAACAAGCGTTTTGATTGCAGCTAAAGAATCCGCCATATTTGCGATACCAACTTGTAATCCAGAGATGAAGTCATAAACAGCTCCACCTTCTTTGATTGTCTTACCTCTTCCAATACAATCATCTGTTAAACAAGAACATAAGATATCTGGTACATCTCTTTCACTCGCTTTATCGATTGCGTTTTCAACGATCACAGAATATCTTGTCATTTCTCGAACAGTTTTATCCCAAGCAGCTACTAACTCCTCATATGTTTGAAAATCTTTAAAATATCCATATCCTTTTGTGAATCGTTTACCACTCGTTACATCAACTCCATTGTTCATTGTACATAACAATACTCTCGGAAAATTAATATAAGACATTCCCGTACAACGATATCCCCATTTGCCTGGAACAGCAGTTTCTACACATCCTATCGCACTATAGTTATAGGCATCTTCTTCTTTTACGCCCCAATTGATAAAAGAAGGAATAATGATTTCATCATTGTTGAAAGCTGGCATTCCAAATCCTAGTTTCACAACTTCAATACATTCATCATAGAAAGCTTTATTCAAGTTTTTATGATAACGAACTGTTAGGTTTGGTTGTGTCAATCTTGTTTGTGCGACTGATCTTAATACTAAGAATGACAAATCATTGACTGCATCTTTTTTATCAACTGTTTGTCCACCAATCGTTACATTTTGATACATCGGTGATCCTGCAGAAGAAAGTGTATGTGCTTGTGAACGAACTTTATTGATTGTTAAAGTTTTGATCCACAAACAATCTAATAGTTCTAGAACTTCATCATCTGTAATCTTTCCTTCTTCTTTATCTTTCTTATAGTAAGGATACATGTATTGATCAAATCTACCATAAGATAATGAATGCCCATTGGATTCAATTTGTAATATTAATTGAATAAACCAGACAGATTGTACTGCTTCTTGAAATGTATCTGCAGGATAATATGGTACTTTTGAACAAATATGACTAATATTCAATAATTCTTCTTTTCTATTTTGATCTGATTCTTTTTCACTCATTTCTTTCGCTAATAAAGAATAACGACTCGCAAACGTATGTACACCTTCAATCACTGTTAATACTGCTTTATAAAAGATTCTCTTATCAATTGCATCAGGATCTGTTAAATCTAAAGCTTCTAATAATTCTTTGACTCTAGTTTCATATCCTACAAGTCCTTCTTTTAACAATCTTTGATAATTGACTGCTAAATGTGCATCTCCCGCATTTAATTTACCTTCCATGCCAAATACACCTGTTTCCATAAAAACAGATACTTCTTCTGGTAATAATGCTTCTCCTCTTGCACGTAAGTTATTGTTATCCCAAAATGGAGCAATTTCTCTTAATTGTTGTTTTGTCTTTTCTGTAATATAAAATACATCACCATCTCTTTTTTCAAACAAATCTAATTCATCAATGATGAATTTCATTGTATATTCTGGAAACACAGGTGCATTACGATTCTTTGTTGCTTGGTTTCCAACAAGTAATGTTTTATCTTCAATATAAATAGTTTGTTTTTCTAAGATTTCTTTTAACATCAAAGCACGTAACATTACACGTGGTTGATTCTGATGTTTCTGATATACATCTGTAACAATCACTGCCCTTTCAGCATCTACATAAGGTTTTTCATCAAGTACTTCTTCTCGAAATTCTTGCATTCTTTTTGTTAAAGCTCCAAAATGTTCTACGTTTTCCATATCATTCCCTTTCATTCGTAAGTTTTTATGTTTTCAATATATCATTTAGCGGAAATAAGTCAATTGTTTTATTACGTTCTTAATGCATTCCAATTTCATTCGTAAGTTTTTAATTTCAAAAACATTATTTCTATGATATGATGCCAATGGAGAAAAGAAATATGTCAGCAAACAGAAATCAAACAGGTGTTGTATTTAATATTCAAAAATTCAGTGTAAATGACGGACCGGGGATTCGTACAGTTGTCTTTTTGAAAGGATGCCCTCTGCATTGTAAGTGGTGTGCAAATCCAGAATCTCAATCTACTAAAGTACAAATCTTATGGGATCAAAAGAAGTGTATTGGATGTAAACATTGCATAGAAACATGCCCTAATAACGCAATCCATCAAAAAGATAACAATATCATCATTCAACATGATTTATGCAATGGATGTTTAAAATGCGAGAAAGAATGTCCAGGGAATGCATTAAAACATGAAGGAGATACAAAAACCGTACAAGAAGTATTAAACGTTGTATTACAAGATGAAGTATTCTATGAAGAAAGCGGTGGTGGTGTCACTTTAAGTGGTGGTGAGTTATTAGCACAACCTACTTTTGCGATAGAACTACTGAAAGCGTGTAAAGAAGAAAACCTTCATACAGCTTGTGAGACGACAGGATTCGCTCAAACAGATACATTTTTAAAAGTTATTGAAAATGTAGATTATATATTGTTTGATATGAAACATTGGAATACAGATATGCATCAAAAATATACTGGTGTTCCAAATGAACTGATATTGAAAAATATCAAAAAAGCAATTCAACTAGGAAAAGAAGTTTTGCCTAGAACACCAGTCATTCCTAGTTTTAATAATACATTAGAAGACGCTCAAGGTTTAGCAGATCAATTAAAATATGTTGGCGCAAAAAGAGTACAATTGTTACCATTTCATCAATTTGGCGAAAATAAATATGATTTATTAAATGAAAACTATTATTATAAAGATGTTCCTGCTTTACACAAAGAGGATTTAAAGGAATATCAAGACGTTTTGATTCAAAATGGTATTGATGCATTTTTTTAGGAGTACACATGAAAAAAAATAGAGTTTCAAAAATATTAGAAATATTAACTGAACAAAAGAAGATAGATGTTGTGAAACTATCTGAATTATGTAATGTATCTCAAGTAACGATTCGTAAAGATCTAGATGCCTTAGAAGAAAAAGGTCTTGTGAAAAGAGTACATGGCTACGCTGAAATCAACAATACAGATGATATTAACGGAAGGCTTGCATATCACTACGAAGAAAAAATGAAGATAGCTCAAAAAGCTAGCTCACTCATCCAAGATGGAGATACGATTATGATTGAAAGTGGCAGTTGTTGTGCCCTACTCGCATCTATTCTTTCTAGTAAAAAAACAAATCTAACAATTATTACAAATAGTGCCTATATCGCTGAATCTTTAAGAAATACGCAAACCAATGTCATTTTACTAGGCGGAATCTATCAAAAAGATTCTCAATGCTTGGTTGGACCAATGATTTCTGAAAGCATAAAAAACTTTCATGTAAATTATTTCTTTATTGGAACAGATGGCTATTCCTCTACAACTGGTTTCACAAACAAAGATCAATTACGTGCCCAAGCTGTAAAAGATATGGCAGCTTCTGCAGATCAAATCATTGTTGTCACAGAGAGTGATAAATTCAATCACATTGGAACAGTACCAATGAATATCACCAATCCTATCACTGTGATTACAGATGATGCATTATCCAAAGAAATCAAAAATGAATTAACACAGAAACAAATTAAAACCCTGTAAATCACTACAGGGTTTTATCTTACTTCTCAAATTCTTCTTTTACTTGTACAAGTAAATCTCTAATTGGTAAGTGCTGAGGGCAAACTTTTTCACACATACCACATTTTACACATTCACTTGCCTTAGAATGTCCATCAGAAACCAATACATTATTGTAGTAATAGTCTGCATTCCAATCTCCAAAGGTTTTCTTTGTATTATAGTTAGAAAACATTTCAGGAATACGAATATTCCTAGGACAGTGATTCTCTTCTACACAATAATGACATGATGTACATGGAATCATCTTATGTGAACGGAATACTTCCGCAACTTTTTCTACTGCTTCAAATTCTTCCTTTGTGAGTGGTTTGAAGTCTTTCATGAAAGAAATATTATCTACCATTTGTTCATAGGTAGACATACCAGAAAGTACAACTCTCATATTTTTGAAAGAAGCTGCGAAACGAATGGCATAAGATGCATTTGAACCACCATTTAAAGCATCAATGATTGGTTGGGCATCTGGAGGCAATTTCACAAGATTACCACCCTTTACAGGCTCCATGACCAATACTGGTTTATCATGTTTTTCGCATACTTCATAAACAAGTTTAGATTGTACAGATAGATCATTGTAATCTAAATAATTGAATTGAATTTGTACGATTTCAATTTCTGGATATTCCGTTAAAATCTGATCTAATACTTCAGCACGATCATGGAAAGAAATACCTACATGTTTTACTTTTCCTTCTTTCTTCAACTCAAATGCAGTTTCATAAGCTTTACATTGTTTGAATTTTTCAAATTCACGAGCATTTTGAGCATGCATCAAATAAAAATCAAAGTAATCTACACCTGTTGCTTCTAATTGAGATTCGAGTAATGGTCTAATTTCTTCTTGGGTTTTAAAGAAAGAGCCAGTTAATTTATCTGTTAGGATATATTCAGATCGATCATGTCTAGATGATAAACATGTCTTAACAGCCTTTTCGCTTAAACCATTTAGATATCCATGGGCAGTATCAAAATAGTTAAAGCCATTCTCAAGAAAATAATCTACCATTTTTGAAACTTGGTCTGTATCAACAACATCACCATTCATAGGTAAACGCATCATACCAAAACCAAACTTCTTATGAATAAAATCAAAAGTCTCCATTATGTTGTCCTCCTCAGAACTAAATCAAATATAACACTTAAACCAATCTTTAAGTCAATATCATTTTATCTATTTTATGATTGAATTCCTATTTTGATTTCAAATAGAAATGATTTGTTTTCCTTATGAAAAGAATTATGCTTCACATAATTTATTCACTGCTTCTAATGATCCTGATAAATCTTTTACTACTTTGATAATTGGATAATCTGAATAACAATCTTTTAAATTGTCTCTTTCAATCACAATCAATGAAGCACCTACTTTTGTAGCACATTGAATACCGCTCAAAGAATCTTCAAATATTAGAAAGTGATCTTGTACATGTAATCTATTCATCGCATCCAAAAACATCATTGTTTTATCTTTGTAACTTCCATCATCATATACGATTTGATCTACATCAAACCATTGATTCAAATGAAAACACTCTACAAAGAAATCAATATTTTCTTTAATAGATGCAGAAGCTATTGTAAATGGAATATTTCTTTTCTTTAAAAATTCAAATAAATCAATTGCTCCATTACATAGATGAGAATCATTCTTTCTAACAAGTTCACGATACATTTCTTCTTTTCTTTGAGAATAATATTCACATTGTTCTAATGAGAAAGTATTTTTTGACATCTTTTTAAAGATTTCTATATTTGGTCTACCAGAATACTCTTTTTCCATTTCTTGTAAAGTTAATTCTTGTCCTGTGATTTCTTTCTTTAATTGTTTAAAGACTTCATAGTGATAATTTGAATCAAAGAATAGCGTTCCATTAAAATCAAAAATAACACCTTTCAACATATCTTTATCTCACATATTCCTGTATTGCGTCCATGATTTGTGCACAACGTAAAGATGAATCTAATGGCATAATTTTACTTTCCGTTTGATTTTGTTTCCATAATCCAATAAATTCTTCTAATTGCCCATAAAAATCATCCACTACATAAGGAATATTGAATTCTTCTTTATGATTAGTTTCAATGATTGCCCTTTGAGGACGATGTAAATCTTCTACAATGATCTTTCCTTTTGTTCCTTGAATAATAGCGTTACGATCTTTCTTACGATCCATTGCACATTCCATCACAGCAGATACATTACCAAAATGCATTTTAGCATTCGTATAAAGATTCACATCATTTTGTACGTTCGTTTCAACACTTTCAATTGTATAAGAATCTTTCAAATAATCTTCAAGCCAAGCAATACAATAAATACCAGTGTCCGTCAATACACCACCACTTTTAGGATCCATCAAATATGTATCTTTGATCATTTCTAGATTCATTTCATTACAAAGACTTGTTTCTATAGAAAGAATATCTCCAATTTCTTGATTATAAATTCTCCGTTTGATTTCCTTGTACAAAGGAATGAATCTTGTTTTCATTGCTTCCATAAAAAGAACATGATTTTCTCTAGAACATTGCATGACTTGTTTCATTTCATAAGAATTCATGCAAGCTGGTTTTTCACATAACACTGCCTTTTTAGCTTCTAAACATTTTATGATCCACTCATAATGATATTGATGTGGTGTTGCGATATAAACTGCATCAATATTTGGATCTCTAACAATGTTCTCGAACCCCGCATAAGCAACACAAGCATGATGTTCTTCTTTAAATACATTCGCTTTTTCTTGGGTTCTACAACTTACTGCGTGTAATTCGCAATCTTCTAAATTTTCTAAAGAATTCACAAAACGATGTGCAATCCTTCCTGCACCAATGATTCCCCATTTCATTCATAACACCTCTTCTTTGAATTCATTCTATACTTTTTGTTCAAAAAAAGATATGAATGTAAATTCATATCTTAGTTATCAGATAATTTCTTTTCATCCTCTTCAATAGAAGCTGTAAGTTTATCAATTTCACTTTCTCTTAAGTGTAATTCTCTTTCACAATCTTCTTTCATCATTGGATTTGGAGCAATCTCAATTCTGAATTCTAGATCTTCAACTTTCTTCTTAAGATCAGATAATTCTTTCTTTTTACGATCAACAATTGTTTGAATTCTCTTTAAGGATTCAGCTTTCTTTGCATCCCAGAATACTTCTTTTGCGGCATTGAATTCATCCCACAAAGCATCATTCTTATCTTTACCAGAGTATCCAGCAGCTCTCCATTCTTTGTCGAGTTCCTTCATACGTTCTGTATTTTCTTTACCATATTCTTTCTTATCAGAAATTTCCTTTGCCTCAGAAATGAGCTTTTCTTTTTTCTCAATAGATTCAGCCCATTGATTAGCACGTTCTGTAAAGAAAGCATTTCTAGCAGCGTTGAATTCTTTACGGATTGATGAGAATTGTTCCCATAATGCATCATCTACATCTTTACCAGAGTTTCCAGCAGCTTTCCATTCATCAAATAAACCACTTAACTTTTCACCAACATTCTTCCAGTTTTTAACATTAGAAGTTAGTTGTTTTGCTTCAGCAATGATTTCTTCTTTCTTTTGTTTTGCCGCAGCGAGTCTTTCATCACGAGTCGCATTGTATTCTTTTTGTTTTTCTCTTAACTCACGTTCAACTTTATTCAATGCAGAACGGAATTCACTATCGATTTCACTTCCAGCAGAACCAATTGCGTACAATTCATCACGCAATGCATTTAATGTATTTCTTGCATCTCTGAAGTTTTCAGCGTTCTTTAATTCTTCAGCTTTCACAACAACAGCTTCTTTTTCAGCCTTGATCTTTTTAATTTCTTCTTGTCTAGGTTCAAATTCACCTAAAGCCTTATCAAAACGAACTTGATATTCTTTTTCTACTGGTGTATCCCAAACAGTTAATTTTGACCATTCTTCTTTCAATGCATTCATCTTTTCTTCTGCATCTTCTCCAGAATAATCTCTAGCTAAAACTTCCGCATTTCTAGCTAAATCTCTCTTCTTAAGAATTTCAGCTTCCATATCTTCTAAAGCATGATCTTCATGGTCTGTACCATATTCTGTATTTCCACCTTCATCTTTAGAATGTGTCCATGAGAACATTCTATAATCCCCATTTACTTCAACACCATACCAACGTCCGTGTCCGTCATCTACTCCTTCTTTTGGTGCACATGGATTTCCTTGTTCATCCTTTGCGCCATAAAGAATTTCAACAACTTTTCCACCGAATGTTTTGTGTGGTTTTAGTTTTGTTTTTGCAAATGTGTCATTTAATTCAGGTTTGTTCATAATCATCTTTCCTCGTTGCCCTTTTACAATAATTAATATTTTACAACACTTTTTTTATGTTTGAAAACTCTAAAATATAGAAAAATGCGCATTTTTTAAACTTTCTTTTTAAAATACGCATTTTAATTTCTAATGATACCGTTTACATATCTAATCTGTTCGTAATGCTTTGACTGGATCAGACTTCGCAGCCTTCTTAGATGGTATCAATCCACCTATCAAAGTTAATACAATACTTAACAAAATCAATACGATTGCCGCATTGAATGGAAGTGCAGCGTTTACTTCATTTGAATTCGTAACAGAATGAATAATTGCATTTGTAGGCACCAACAATATTTCTGTAATCACAATACCAAACAAACCAGCTAAAGCACCTGTAATAAATGTTTCTGCGTTAAATACATTTGATACGTTGTGTTTTGAAGCACCAATCGCCCTTAAGATACCAATCTCTTTTTGTCTTTCTAATACAGAAATGTATGTAATAACTCCTATCATAATAGACGAAACAACTAAAGATATCGCAACAAACGCAATCAATACATAAGAAATCACATTCACAATATTTGTAACAGAAGACATCAATGTTCCAACAACATCGGTATATGTGATAACTTTACTTTCATCTGTTTTCTTTGCTTCCTCATTGTAAGTATCCAAAATGTTTTTGATTTCAGTTTTTGCGTCAAAATCATTTGGATAAATAACGATTTCATTTGGATCATCAACATCAGCGTAACCCAATGTACTCAAATTATTTTCTAATGTAGAAGATGTACTACTCATCATCGACATAATCGAATTTTGTAATTCATCCGCATCAATATTCATTTGAAAAGCATTTTGAAATACACTTGCGTCAATGCTTAACGCATTTGGAATTTGTTTTACCATATCTATCATTGCTTGATTGATAGAGGAAGTCATTGCGTTCATAATAGACTCCGTTTGTGTATTGATCATATTAGAAGCAGATTGATATAAATGATCAGTATCAATAAATACAGAAACCACACTAGATAATGCTTGTTGTCCTTCACTTGTATTTAAATAATCTAAGAATGATTTAGATAATGAATCTGTATCCAAAGATCCACCACTCGCTAAATATCCAGCAACCAAATTCTTCGCAACTTGATTCAAATCATCATCTGTTATCACTAGTTCTACACTTTGATACGCTTTATAAACTTCACTATAAATACGATCTTTCGCCTCTTGTGAATTCAAATAATCTGTTAAAGAATCTCTCTGTTCTGATGCAATCGTAACATATAGATTTTGTAATGCATTTGTAATTGCATCTGAAACTAATTTACTATTCGTTTCATTTTTAGAAATTGAAGATAATGATTTTACGAGTACTTCTTTTGCGGAACCAGAATTTAAATATTCTTCAAATGATTTTGTAGGATCATTTTCTTGTGATTCTAAATATTTTTGATATGACGTTAATAATTGTACAAACGCATTTTGTGCATCCTCTTGTGATATTTGTTTTAAAGAAGAAGCAATCAATTGATTGATTTGTGTATCTGATAAAGAAACATTATTTAACAATGTAGAAGTATTTAAATACTTTGAAAAATCCACATTGATTTTTGATGTATCCATTTTAAACGCATTTGATAATGCAGATTCATCAATCGTAAAGAAATTACTTGTATCAAAAGAGGAAGTCTCATCTTCACCAAAAGCTTTTCCAGTAAAAATATTCTTATCTTTATTCTTTAATTGTTCTTTTACAATATCAGATTGTTTTGCGTATTGGATTACATGTTCTACCAAATCACTAGAATAACTAATACCTGCAGTCAACATTGCCGCATTACTATCTTCTTTTGGTTGTACAACACCAACAATTTTAATATCCTCTCCATTTTCAACTAAGTTCTTCATATAAGAACTATCATTTTCCTTTGAAGAATATACACCTAATGAAGCATCATATTGATATGTATCACAAGCATTGATCAACTTTAATGTAATCCCTATAAAATCATTGTAAGAATACTCATTCGTATTTGTTTTCACATCTGAATTTTCTGAATTCTGAAAGCTTTCTATGATTTTTTGTAATTCAGAATAGTCTTTTAATCCTAAAGAATATAAAGTCATATCTGTTACAGAACCATCACTTGATAATACAACGATTGCTTCATTATAAGCTTGTGGCCATCTACCACTCTTCACTTCATAACTGTCTTTATATAAAGATTCATTTTGCGGTAATGCGCTAAAATTATTCATAGAAAAAGATGATGTATATGCAGAAGAAGTTGGCGCAATTCCAGAATTCGTTAATAATGTATTTGGATTTACTTGTTTTACACCATCACTTGTATCAGATAAATAGATTTGTGGTTCTACATTATATTCATATTCGATGGATCTAGCATAATCTTCAATATGACTGTCACCAGAATCAATATATTTTTTTAGAGAAGCAAGATCATTTTGAGACACACCACCAAACATATTAGATACAACATCTTTTTCTTTTACTTCCGCATTAGAATCATTGTTTTCTTCTGTCATTGTAGTCATCATACTTGTTAAAGAGAAAGTAGATTTTGTAATTTCTAATGGATATTCCGATAATGTTTCTTGTTCTGTATTTCGAATATAAGTATTAACACCATTGGATAGCGATAAAATGAGCGCAATTCCAATGATTCCTATTGATCCCGCAAATGAAACTAAAGTTGTTCTAGCTTTTTTGGTTAATAGGTTATTCAAAGATAAAGATAAAGCAGTCAAAAAAGACATGGATGACTTCCCAAGATTTTTATGTATTGGTTCTACTTCTTTAGTTTCAATTTGATATGGATTTGTATCCGAAATAATATGACCATCTTTTACACGAACGATTCGATTAGCGTATCGTTCAGCCAATTCAGGATTGTGCGTTACCATGACAACCAAACGATCTTTTGCGACTTCTTTTAAAAGATCCATCACTTGTATAGATGTTTCAGAATCCAATGCACCTGTTGGTTCATCTGCCAATAAAATATCTGGATCATTTACCAAAGCTCTCGCCAAGGCAACTCTTTGCATCTGACCACCTGACATTTGATTTGGCTTTTTATGAATTTGTTCACCTAGCCCAACTTTTTCTAAAGCTTCAATTGCACGTTGTTTTCTTTCACTACCTGAAATTCCGGAAATTGTTAAAGCCAGTTCTACATTTGATAATACGGTTTGATGTGGAATCAAGTTATACGATTGAAATACAAATCCTATCGTATGATTGCGATACGAATCCCAATCACGATCTTTATATTTTTTTGTTGAAATTCCATTGATGACTAAATCACCACTATCATAGCGATCTAATCCACCAATAATATTTAATAACGTTGTCTTACCAGAACCACTAGGTCCTAATATCGCAACAAATTCATTGTCCCTTAAATTCAAAGAAACATGATCTAAAGCTTTTTGAATTAAGCTACCTGTTTTATATTCTTTTGATATCTCTTTAATTTCTAACATGTATTAATCTTATCTTCAATTCAAAAAAAATCTATTGAATTTATTATACAATCGTAATTGAATGACAATGTTTTTTTATTTCAATCTATGAACAATGATAAAATAATACGGAAAGGAAACGATTATGACTCAAGATATTAAAGTATTTGTTGCGGATGTTGATGGTACATTACGCTCTAGAAAACGCACGATTCCTGGACCTCTCACTCTAAGTGCATTTGAAGAAATGCATAAACAAGGTTACATATTAGGTTTAGCGAGTGGTAGACCACTTTGGCAAAGTTTAAAAGATCACTACAAGGAATGGAAATTATCTTTTCAATTTGATTTTTTAATTGGATTGAATGGTGGTGAAATTTGGACAAAAGAAGATAATCAAACAAACACATATTCACCTTTGACTTGTGAACAATTAAAAGAGATTGTTACAACTTTCTCTAAGATACAAGGTACAAATCCTTTCATTTATAGAAACAATGGTGAATTATCTAGATATATAGATGATGAAATTATACAAAGTGGCTTACGTCATTCTTGTAGAGTGGATGCTTGTAGTAGTGATGCTGATCTTTACGCAGAAGAAACGGGTAAAATCTTATATCGTTGTGAAAATGAAAATATCGCAATTCAATTAGAACATTTAGGAAAAGAAAAATTCTCACCTGAAATTGCTTGTTTTAGAACTAGTCCAAATCTAGTAGAACTACAAAACGCATCTATTTCGAAAGGTAGTGGAATTACTACATATTGTAATACACATGGCATTGACTTAAAAAATGTCATTGCCTTTGGGGATGCAGAAAATGATATTCAAATGTTAAAAGCCGTTGGTCATTCCGTTGCTTTAAAAGATGGTATGGATGCAGCCAAAGCAATCTCATCAGACATCACGAAATACGAAGCAGATGATGATGGTGTAGGTCATTATTTGTGGGAAAACGTCATTCAACAATAAAATGCAAAAAAGACATTGTGCACAAAACACATATGTCTTTTTCTTTTACAACAAATCAGCTAAATCGTAAATCAATTGTTCTGTTTTTTCCCATCCTAAACATGGATCTGTAATAGATTTACCATAAACTGTTTCTTCAGGTTTTTGATTGCCATCTACTAAATAGCTTTCAATCATCAATCCTTTCACCAATTTACGAATATCATTAGAACAACTCATAGAATGTACAACATCTTTTGAAATACGAATTTGTTCTTCAAATTTCTTACCAGAGTTATTATGATTACAATCTACAATCACAGCTGGATTTTCTAAATCAAATTGATGATATAAAGAACGAACTTCCATCAAATCTTCGTAATGATAGTTAGAATGTGAATGATTGAAACGATCTACATAACCTCTCATAATGACATGAGATAAAGGATTACCACTTGTTTCAACTTCCCATCCACGGTATACGAATTTCTGTTTAACTTGTGAAGCCGCAATAGAGTTCATCATAACGCTCAAATCACCACCAGTAGGATTCTTCATACCACATGGAATATCAATGCCACTAGCGACAATACGATGTAATTGATCTTCTACACTTCTAGCTCCTACTGCTACATACGCCAATACATCATTCAAATATGCATAGTTATCTGGATATAACATTTCATCTGCACATGTGAAACCTGTTTCTTTAATTACATCTGCGTGTAATTGACGAATCGCAATGATTCCCTTCAACATATCTTCACTCTTATGTGGATCCGGTTGATGGAACATACCTTTATACCCTGTTCCTTTTGTACGTGGTTTATTTGTATACACACGAGGAATCATATAAATCTTATCTTTGACTTTTTCTTGAACCTTTGCGAGTTTATGCATGTATTCTAACACTGCGTCTTCTCGATCAGCAGAACAAGGTCCAATAATCAATAAGAAACGATCATCTTCCCCTTTAAAGATCTTAGAGATTTCTTCATCTCTTCTCTTTTTAATATCAATGATTTCTTTAGATAATGGAAATTCTTCTTTTAATTCTGTTGGTTTTGGTAATTTTCTAATATATTTCATGTTTTTATTCATAGTTTGCTCCTAATGTAATATTTTTAATAATTGTTTTTAAATGATTCAATGATGATTTCTTACTTGATTCATAATCCAAATAAACATTTTGATTACCTACAAGTGTTACATACAAATGATACGGTTTCTCACTTGTTTGATAACTTAAAACTTTCCAATCACCAATTGATTCTTCATCCATTGTTGTTTCTGATACTTCAACTGATTCCATTTGAATCGTTAAAGTACCTTGATCATCTTGTAGAATAATGCTATCTGAAGTTTTATCGTACTTCACTAAACTCCAATCATCATTCAATTCAACTTTTAAGTTTAACGTTGTGACGGTTTCTTTCTTTTGTGTAGATTTATACATTCCTTTTATAAATCCGCCAATAAAGAGTATAACGATCACAACGAGCATAAATCGTTTTGAGTTTTGATTCCCGTAATGCATATCATTCACCTATAAAAACATGTCCATTTTATCACAAATGAGTGTATTGCTTAACCAAAACAGAAAAAAATAGCACAAATTGTGCTATTTTCATTACTTTTTATAGTTGAATTTAAACACTGCGCATCCATATGCAGGCAATGGATAAGAAACATGATATGGTTTACCATCACACTCACCTTTTTTAGCTGTATATGACTTTTTATCTTTTACAAGTCCATTTTCATCTAAAACAAGAGAATATGTACCACTATTAGGAACACCAACCATATAATCATTTCTTTCCACTGGTGTGAAGTTAATGACAAATAATAATGCATTCTTTCCACTCTTATCTTTTCTAACAAAAGAGAAAATGCTTCTTTCATTATCATCTGCGTTAATCCATTCAAATCCTTCCCAAGAATCATCTAAAGCGTACATTGCTGGATATTTCTTATAGAGATGCAATAAATCTTTTACAAAGTTTTGTAAATTCTTATTATTTGGATTATCACATTCCCACCAATCTAGTTGAACCTTTTCATTCCATTCATGAGATTGTCCAAAATCTTGTCCCATAAATAATAATTTCTTACCAGCATGACCAAACATGAACAGATACCCAGCTTTTAGATTCGCAAACTTATCATCTTCATATCCAGGCATTTTATTAATCATTGAACACTTCAAATGAACAACTTCATCATGACTTAAGACAAGAATGAATTTTTCACTTGTAGCGTAAGACATTCCAAATGTCATTTTATTATGATTATCTTTTCTAAAGTATGGATCTAATTTCATGTAATCCAAGAAATCATGCATCCATCCCATGTTCCACTTATAAGTAAAACCTAATCCATCATTTTCAGGTGCTTCTGTAATCTTAGGCCAAGCTGTAGATTCTTCCGCTATGATGATTGTTCCATCTTTTCTTCCACGAATGACACTATTCAAATGTTTAAAGAATTCAATAGCATCTAGGTTTCCATTACCACCATATTTGTTAGGAACCCACTCGCCATCTTTTCTACCATAATCCAAATACAACATGGAAGCGACAGCGTCAACACGCAATCCATCAATATGATATTCATCAAACCAATAAAGTGCATTACCAATCAAGAAATTCTTTACTTCATTCTTAGAATAATTGAAGATCTTTGTACCCCAATCAGGATGTTCTCCCATTCTAGGATCTGGATACTCATACGTTGGTGTACCGTCAAAGTCAGCTAAACCAAATGCATCTTTAGGGAAATGCGCAGGTACCCAGTCTAATATCACACCAATATGATGTTTATGTAATGTATCTACTAAATACATAAAATCTTTTGGATCACCATATCTACTTGTTGGTGCGTAATATCCTGTTACTTGATAACCCCACGAACCATCAAAAGGATGTTCAGCGATACCCATCAGTTCAACATGTGTATATCCCATATATGTACAATATTCACATAACTCTTTTGCGTATTCTCTATAATTCATGAAACCATCTTCAGTTCCATCATCTTTTTTCATCCAAGAACCTAGATGTACTTCATAGATCGACATTGGTTGATCAAAACCAGTATGTTCTTTTCTATCAGTCAACCACTTTTCATCTTTCCATTTATAATTAGAAATATCCGTTGTTTTAGAAGCATTTCCTGGTCTTAATTCAGCAGAAAAAGCATATGGATCAGCTTTATATAAGATTTCTCCTTCTTTTGTTTCAATTGCGTATTTATACAATTCCCCTAATCCCATTCCAGCGATAAAGCCTTCATAGATTCCACTCTTCTCTAATGGAAGCATATAATTACTGGAAGGATTCCAATCATTTCTATCACAAACGATGGATACAGCTTTTGCGTTAGGTGCCCATACCGCAAAATGAATTCCTTTTCTTCCATTTAGTTTTGCAGGATGTGCTCCCATCTTCTGATAGATTTTATAATCTGTACCAGAAGCAAATAGATATCTATCATATTCTGTGATAAAAGTAGGATCAGTTGGCATCTTCACCACTTTCTTCGTAGGCGTTTTCTTTGTTGTTTTCTTCTTAACTTGATTCATAATGCTTACTCCTTAATAAATTATGTTAGCGGTTACATCTATAACCATTATACATTCTCTTTTACAAGCTTTGTATAAAAAAATGAAAATTGTGACCAATTTCCACTTTTGTATAACGTAAATTTATTCATATATGATATCTATCGTATGTTATAATTCATAACGCAAAAAACTAGGAGGATCACATGACAGATAGACACAATATTTATGAATTATTTGAAGAGATTCATATGGAAGCATATGCGAATCAAACTGTTGGAGAAATGTTAAGTGAATTAAATCGTTTGATTGGACCATTTGATAAATTGACAGATGGTGAATTAGTCACAAGATTATCTGGTTATAAAAAAAGCCCATATCACATTCAATAAAGGATATCATTGCGATATCCTTTAACTGATTTTATGACCTGTTTTACTCAATTCAGATTCATAATAATAACGATCAATGATCAAGGCAATATCTTGTACGGCAACATCTGAATATCTTGCGGTAGATAAATAATTCATACCATCCATATAATCATCATTATGTTTTACTTGATAGATTCCAGAATCATCTTTTAACTTTACGTACATTCCTTTCTTCATCATTTGAATCATACTTTCTTTTTTTACAGAAAGTTTATTTCTTTCTTTTTCACTTAATGAAGTAAAATCAATGTATTTTGATTCAATATCACTGATATTAAAGAAAATTTGTTTGTCTGCTTTTGTTTTATTTCTGATTTTTGCGAGTTTTAATTCTTTCTTAACTAACGCAAGTGTATCTTTTCTTTTTCTCTTTTCATATTCTTCTAGAAGTTTTTGGTTTTCTTTAGCAGTTGCTTGATACTCTTTTTTTAATTTACGATTTGTTTCATTTGTTGCGGCATTCAATGCTTTTTCATAATCGTCTTTTAATTGCCAATATTCAGTATCTGTTGTAATACGCTTTCCCATAAATACCTCCACTTTTTCTACCATCTATTTTAACAGGATTCTGTGTTTTGAGGATAAACATTCTTCTCCACTTTGTGAATATAGATAAAGAATGTGATCGTTGATAAGATCCAAGTAATAGGATAGATCCAATACGCTAATAAAATATTATGATAAATTTGTCCAATCGTAAATAATACACTTACTCTGACTGCACACCAACAAACCAACATGATTACCATAGGAGCTGCTGGTTTTCCTAATCCTCTACAAACTGCACTAGATATATGTGAATACCCTACCAACAGATAAAACGCACCGCAGATTCTTGCCCTACCAGTTCCATAGGTAATGACATTAGGATCATTATTAAAGAAAGAAATAATTGTTGGCGCAAATATTAATAAAATCAATCCAAATATACCAATCATCGCCAAAGCAACACCATAGCCAAATCGAATTCCATCTTTGACACGTTGATATTGTTCTGCACCCATATTTTGAGAAATATACGTTGTCATTGCCATTGAGAAAGCCGTCACAGGTAAAAAGATAAACCCTTCCGCTTTTGTTGACGCTCCAATTCCTGCCATTGCCAAAGAGCCAAAAGAATTAATATAACTTTGAATTAAAATATTAGATATATCAATTACACTTGCTTGTAAAGCAGTTGGAAATCCGTAACGTACGATTTGTTGTAAACAATCTGTATGCATCTTTATTTTTGATACATGCAATTGAATGGAAGATTTTGTGCGTAACAAACGAATACCTGCTAAGATTGCGGTCAGTATTTCAGATAAGATGGTCGCAATCGCTGCACCTTCTACGTTCATTCCACATCCACCAATAAACGCAATATCTAATACAACATTGATCAATGAAGAAATCACTAAATAATACAATGGATGTTTAGAATCACCTGCCGCCTGCAAAATACCTGTAAATGTATTGTACATAACAAGACCAGAAAAACCTAAGAAATAAATTTGTAGATATGTCTTAGATAGATAGAATACATCATCTGGTGTTCCCATTAATTTTAAAATTTCAGGTGATAAAAAATAACCAATGATTGTCATAACAATGGATAATAAAATTCCTAAAAACACTGTAGTATGTACCGCATTAGAAGTTTCATCATCTTTTTGTCCACCGATGTATCGTGCAATAATAACACCTGCACCTGTAGAAAAACCTTGAAAAAATCCAACAAATAAAAATACTAATGAAGAAACACTACTCACTGCAGCCAATGCTTGTGCACCTAACAAGTTACCAACAATCAAAGAGTCTGCAGTATTGTACATTTGTTGAAATAAATTTCCAATAAACAATGGAATCGCAAACAAAATGATTTTCTTACGATAATCTCCAATCGTCATCAATTGTGTATTTGATTCATTCATAATATTTCCCCTTTAGATTTAAGAAAAGAGACAAATGTCTCTTACTCTATAACAAATTCAGTTTTCAATGTATGTGCGTGATATGGAGAAACGATCTTCTTCAAATCTTCATCAGTTTCAATAAAATCTTCAATAAAATGTCTTCTGATACCAACTTCAGCGTGTTCAAGATCTTTGTAATCTAATACATTTCCTTTTGATTGATAAACAACCTTATCATCTATCATTGTATATCCAGATAAATCTTGTGTTTCCAATTCAGAAAGTTGTTTTAATATTTCTTCTCTTTCTTCTTGATTCACTTCAACTTGATCATACACATAAGCAGTAACAAGTCCAACACTATCATCATCCACATCAAAATGATATGGATATGAAGCTACAACACCTTCCTTATGAAAACTCATAGTTCACCATCAATGACATGATCATACAACCAATGTCCAACACCATCATCTAATACATCATGTTCTGTTACAGCTTTTGCGTAAGATTTTGTCAGATCTGCCCCATTAGATAAACAAACACCATAACCACTTGATTTCATTAAACCAATATCATTTTCTTGATCACCAAATGCCAATACATCTTGCATATCAATCTTATATCTTTCACAATACTTCTCTAATCCTACGCCCTTATTGATTCTAGGATCTTGAAATTCAAATGTACAATGATGTTCATCATAATATGTCTGTGTCATGATCCAAGAAGGATCTTTGTTAGCTTCAACGACCTTTAATACTTCTTCTCTCATTTCACCATTGAACTGTACTTCTAATTTTCCAGTATCAAATTCCGCTAACGTATCAACTCCTCCTACAATAACATGAGAATGATTTCTTGCCTTGGAAGCAGTCATAAAATCATCCATCTTCAAACAACGAACTTCTTCATAACCATCTACATATACAATGGCATTGATATCAAATGGTTCTAAAAAAGCTAAGATTTTTCTGATATTTTCTTTACTCAACAAATAATATTTATCTGTTGTATTTGTTTTTAAATCATACATTTCTCCACCATTCATACCTACCGCAAAATCAAATTCAAATCCTAAATTCCATCTTTTCGCATAGGATAAAACTCTAGAGTCTACTGGTCTACCAGTAGCTAATCCAAACAAAACACCTTGATCATGTAATTCGTTTAAAGCAGAACGTGTCAAAGGCATGATATCTTCACCCTTCATACATAACGTTCCATCAATATCTGCCGCAATCACTTTAAAATGATTCATACTTTTCACACTCCTAATATGTATTATTTTATTGCATTCTCCAAGATTTGGAATACTTATTTTTACAAGTTCCTTTTGACACTTTCACAAATCCTAATGGATACTCATCCACACAAATAATTGCGTATCCATCCTTCACTTTTTCATCATCTACTTGAATCGTTTCACCTTTCAAATATTTCATCAATCTTACATCATCTTGTGATAAATGTATGACATTAGAATATTCATTTTGTTTTAAATACATTGGTAATATTTCATTTGGTTCAAAACGATTTTTCTTTTTCTCACCCAACAAGATTCCAGAGCGCATGATTCTCAATCCAGATAAATCTACATCTGTTTGTTTCATCACATAACAACGTTCTTTGATTTCTTGATATTTCACATCTTCCAATTGCATATGCATATTTTCACAATCAAACTGATATGTCGTTTTCTTTTTTCTATATTCTTGTTTGCTTCCTTCTTTTACTAATAGCGAAACAAAATGTCCTTCTCCTTGAACGCGATGTGGAAATAGTTTTGTTCCATATGCATTTTGATAGAATCCATCACATTGTTTTAATGGAACTACTTTTAATGAATCATCTAAAGATAATGCATATTGAATGATTTCTTCATCTTCTACCTTTGAAAAAGTACATGTCGAATACACAATCATTCCACCAGGTCTTAACATCTTAATTGCATTTTCTACAATACTTTTTTGAATTGGAACATAATAAGAAGAATCATGTTCGACCCAAGATTGAATCAAATGTGGATCTTTACGGAACATCCCTTCCCCACTACAAGGAGCGTCAATCAATATCTTATCAAAGTAAGATTCAAAATACTGAGATAACTTTTTCGGTGCTTCTGAAGTAATATATGCATTTCGAATACCAAATCTTTCTAGATTCTTTAATAACGCCTGACATCTAGAATATGAGATATCATTAGAAAATAATACGCCTGTATCCTTTAATTTGACACCTAATTCTGTAGATTTACCACCTGGTGCAGCACAAATATCTAAGACACGATCATCTTTTTCAATTGGTAATGATTCTGCAGGTAACATCGCACTTGCTTCTTGGATGTAGTAAAGGCCCGCATAGTAATATGGGTGTTTTGTGACAGGATCATTATCATCATAGTAAAATCCATTATGACACCAAGGAATTGGTTTTAGTTTATAAGGAAATGTCCTAAGAAATTCATCCACAGATATTTTCAACTCATTTACTCTTAAAGATGTATGATGTGATTCATGAAAAGATTGAATATAATCATCATATTCATCTTTTAATAATTCTTTCATTTCTTCACAATATTTTTTTGGTAGTTCAATCATGATAAATATTTTAACACAACACGCATTTCATTCAGTGTTATAATTTTTTTGTTTAAAAACAAAAGGAGAAATGATATGACATTTGTTAAGAAAAGTGCGAATCTAACACCAATTGTAGATAATGTATTTTCCATTGTATCTTTAGCGAAAAAAGATAAACTACAAAACGGAAATGAAAATGTAATTGACGCTACAATTGGTTCTTTATATGGTGAAGATGAAAAATTAGTTGCCTTAGATGAAGTATTTAATCATTACGATGCAATCGATCATAGAACAAAAGCTGCATACGCTGCGAGTTTTACAGGTAATCCTGATTATAGAGAAGCTGTATGGAATTGGGTCATTCAAAATGAAAAGATTCATTTACCTCATTCTGTTATCGCTACACCTGGTGGTAGTGGTGCAGTATGCATTTCTATTGAAACATTCTTAGACGCCAATGAAACTTTGATCATTCCTAGTATCGCTTGGGGAAATTACGCTTTGATGGCTTCTAATAATAATATCCAAGTAAAGAAGTATGAAATGTTTGATGGTGATCAATTCAATTTCAAATCATTCGAAGAAACAGTTCTAGAAGTTTCTAAGCAACAAGAAAGAATATGTATCATCATCAATGATCCTTGTCATAATCCTACAGGATATTCTATGACAGATGATGAATGGAACAAAGTCATCTCTTTCTTAAATGAAGTATCCAAGACAAATTCTATTATTTTAATCAACGATATTGCGTATATTGATTATTCCTATCATTTATCAGATAGCAGAAAATACATGAATCATTTTTCAAATATTTCTGATAATGTCATGATCATCGTAGCCTTCTCTTGTTCAAAAGCATTAACTTCTTATGGTTTAAGATGTGGTGGTGCCGTCGTTATCGCACAAAGCGAAGAATCTGTTAGAGAGGTTGAAATCTACATGGAAAAGAAAGCTCGTGCAACTTGGTCAAATATTCCTAACGCAGCTATGAGCAACTTTGTTTGGATCACATCTGAAGGAAAAGAAGCTTTCTTAAAAGAAAAACAAAAGTATATTGATCTTATGCAAGAAAGAAGTTCTATTTTCTTAAAAGAGGCAAAAGAAGTTTCTTTGGATTGTTATCCATATAAAGAAGGTTTCTTTATCACATTAAAAGTAGAAAACAATTCATTACGTGATCAATATCATCAAGCATTTATGAAAGCTCATATTTATACTGTTGCGGTAAATCAAGGCATTCGTGTTGCGATTTGTTCATTACCTCTGCCAAAGGTTTATGGTCTAGCCAAAAAAATGAAAGAAATTGAGGAGAATATCCAATAATGCCAGCAGCTACAACTCACGTAGAAATGGCAAAAGATGTACTTCGTACTTCTTCTGTAATTTCTGAAATGGTTACAAATAAACAAATGTTTTATCTTGGCTCACAAGGACCGGATTTATTGTTTTTTAATCGTGCATCGATTCTTCCAGGTACAACAAAAAAATATGGAAATATGATGCATGAAGAAAAAGTGTATGATGTCATTTCTTATTTTGAAAGATACACAAAAACAAATGATGATTTAAAAAGTTATTTTTTAGGTTACTTATGTCATTATTGTTTAGATTCAACTGTACATCCTCTAGTTTATGCAGTATCTCATAAAAAAGGATTAGAAACAGGAATCGATGAAGGTGAAATTCACGTTTCATTAGAAAGTGAATTAGATGTATGGATCCTATCTCAAAGAGGACGAACAATTGATTCTTATGATGTTTATCAATATTTAAAGATCAATGAAAAAGAAACAAAAGAACTCGCTGAAATGTATCACAATATGTTAATGGATGTATTTCATGTTTCTGTTAGTGAAAAGCACTTACAACGAGCAATCAAAGATGTTGCCTTATACACTTATGTATTATCCCCAAAGAAATGGAAACATGATTTATTTTATCTATTAGAAAATGTTGTATTAAAAGGTTCTCATGCGATTACCGCAATGATGTTAAATAATACAACGATTGAAGATATCGTTAATTTAGATCATAAAACATATACAATGCCTTGGAATTCTAAAATAAAAATCAATGATTCCTTTCCTGAATTATATGGAAAAGCAGTTCTAAAAGCACATCATTTATTATTAGAACATCAAGAATCAGATTTTGTATTAGACTTTTGTGGAAAATAAAAGAGAATCTGCATAATGCCAACGCCACATAAGGATGTTTTTGTTTGATTCCTTTACGGTGCAACT
>CAVHRL010000021.1:0-26269 GCA_963638375.1 Lachnospiraceae bacterium | reverse complement strand
GGTAATTCTTGTATCCATTTTGTCATTAAGTGTGTTGGAAACATAAAAGAAGTGCCAATTTTAATGTCCTTATCGGAATGCATACTTTGTGCAATTAATCTCGTTTCTGATAGTATTTTTTCTGATTCTTTCATGATTGATAAAGTTTTATAGTAGAAAAAATCCCCTGCACGCGTAAGTTGGATTCCATTTTTCTTTCGATAAAATAATTGAACACCGATTTTTTCTTCTAAAGAATTGATTTGTTTTTGAACTGCAGGAGCACTAATATATAGTTTTTTTGCAGCTTTTGAAAAACTGCCATTTTCAATGACACAAACAAATGTATCTAATAGCGGATCGTACATATCATTTCCCTCACTTTTAATTTTAAATTACCATATAGTTATTTCTATAAGAAGATTCTATATTTAGTATAAACTAAAAGTTAATATAAGCTATAAAAAATACGGCTTGTATTAACAAATCGATAAAACATGACTTTTGATTAGAGTAGTATAATTTTCTTAACAACAAAGTCGACTTCTTTGAAGTGAAAAACAATAGGAGGATATAATATGAAAAAGTTTTTCAAAGTTTCTTTAGGTTTTGTTTGTTTATTCGCATTATGCAATTTCAATGCTGTTCATGTTCACGCAGAAGATAATTCTAATATTGAAACTACTTCAATTGTCCCTTATGGTAGAGTTTGTAGTTGTGGTGGAACTTACTACTTAGCTTCAACAAATTATGGGGCTTGGTATACTGCTTCAGAAGTGAAATGTAATAGTCATACTTATGGAACTGATCTTATTCAAAAAAGAGCAGTTACGAAAACATATAAATGCGGTAGTTGTGGAAGAGGATATTCAACAACATCACATGAACAAAAAAAAGTTTGTCACGGATACGATAATTAAAAAAGTATAATTCAATTGGATGAGGGTACAAACTTTCATCCTCTTTGTATTTGTAGTAGGGGTGATTTTTTATGAAACTAAATAACATAATAAAAACATATCAAAATCAAAATAATTCTGTAGATGCTTTAAAAGGTATCACATTAGAGATAGAAGAAAATGGAATTACTGTTATTTTAGGTGCGAGTGGTTGTGGAAAGACTACGTTGTTGAATTGTATTGCAGGTAGAGAATCCTTTGAAGGTAGTATTGATAATGTTCCGAATTTTGATTATTTAACACAAGATTTTAATTTATTTGAAGAAATGAGTGTTTGGGATAATCTTTGTTTAGTAAGTGATGATTTTAAATTGATTCGCCATTATTTGAAAGAATTTGATTTAAAAGAACAAAAGAAAAAGAAAGTAAAGAAACTTTCCAATGGACAAAAGAAACGTGTACAGTTTATTCGTGCTTTATTACATAAACCTGGGCTGTTGTTGTGTGATGAACCAACTGCTGCTTTAGATCATGATAATGCTGTGGTATTGATGGAAGAATTAAAGAAGATATCAAGTGATGTTCAAATCATTTTAGTCACACACGATACTTTATTGGCACAACAATATGCAGATCGAATCATTACAATGGATCAAGGAAACGTAGTAAAAGATGAAAAGAAGAATTCAAATTCTTATACTCAAATTGGTGAAGAAATCCCTAATAGAAAATTAGATGATACTTTCATTTTAGTAATTCGAGAAATTCGTTCTAGAATCATGGATTCTTTGTCTCAGGTAATATTAATTGTTTTATGTGTGTTATCTATTTTTATCACATTAAACTTATATACAAATGTATCTAGTCAAAGTGATTATCAAACAACTTTTAAAAATGCTGAAAATATGGTTGTTTCTGTTCCGAAAGAAAAAGAAGCCAATAATGGAGAAACTGTTTCTGGTTATGCTACAAAATATACTGGACTTACGATTGATGATTTGTTTGATTATTCCTCCGTTCAACAATTGATCAATGATACTCCAGAAATCATTGGCGTAGAAAGTTATAATAGTTTTCAATATCAACAAGATGAAGAATTAGAATACGCAAAGGGAGAATTTGATAAACAAGCATATTATCATTTTTCATATAATGACATGGATCTAGTGAATTATCCAATGGAAACACCATATCTACTGCCAAGTAGTTTTCAATCAGATTTGAAATGGATTAATTATATGGGAAGTGATTATTTGTCTTATCCAAAATATCTTGTACAATGTTTTGATTTAGTAAATGGATATAGTGAATTGCCATTGTTGTGTGGAAGTTATCCGGAAGGGGATAGTGTTCTATTAAGTAAGAATGCTGCTGATTTATTAATGGAATTAGACAATTATACTTCTTATGAAGACATGGTTGGAAAAACAGTGAAATTAGCATTACAAGGTTATCAAAATAATTACTATTTAGAAATAGATGGACAAGCACCAATTGATATAATTGAAGTGACGATTAGTGGTGTGAGTAGTGTAGAAAACGATTATACAACAATGGTTTTCTTTAATAATGGATATGGAAATAATCCTGTTTATAATCATTACGTTACAAATAAAGATGCGATAAAAATGGAATATGTAAGATTTATCTTGCAACCTGGATGTGATTATAATTCTGTTTCGGAAAAGATCAGTCAATATTTTAATAAAACAAATGTAGATATTACATTATTTAAAGGAAAAGGCTTAGGTAAAGAGAAAGAATTTTATCAATCTCCAGCTGGATTAGCTATATATGGATTGATTGTATTAGGAATCGTTGTTGCGATGCTTGTAATTAGTATCCTATTCAAGAAAAAAAGGCTGGTGAAAGAAAAGAATATCATGTCTATTTATGGATATTCTCCAATCAAAGAAAGCATACTACGTTATTTGACATTTATGATACTTTCATTGATCCTTGTAGTGTTGATTGCTGGACCAATTTCTACAAGCATCAATACATTCGCAAGTGCGCATTATTATCAACCATTCATGACTTATAATATCTTCATGATCATAGGAATCACAGTATTTGTTAGTATCATTATGATTGTGTTAGAAATGATTGTCAGTGGTAGACGTTATGATTCAAATTAAAGAGGCAAAAAAGAGTTTTGGAGAACAAATTATCTTTGATGATTTAACGCTAGATATTCATAAACCAGGTCTATATGTGATATGGGGGAAGTCTGGCTGTGGAAAATCAACTTTATTAAATATCATTGCAGGGTATGATACGTTTGATTCAGGAAGTATTCAAGTAGACGCTGAAGTGATGACGATCTTTCAGAATTATGAGTTAATTGAAGAGTTAAACGTATACGATAATATCTTCTTAACAAGGAAGAAAAGACCTGAAGATGAAGAACTCCTAAAAAAGCTCGGTATTAACTTTTGGTTAAAACAGTACCCAAATGAGTTGAGTGGTGGACAGAAACAAAGAGTTGGAATTGCACGTGCTTTGATTGCACATCCTAAAATCATTTGTTGTGATGAGCCAACAGAATCACTGGATGTAGAAAACAAACAAATCGTATTAAATATCTTAAAAGAATATGCTAAAGATCATATTGTTATTATGGCAACGCATCAAAAAGAAGCTGTTATTGCGTATGCAGATTATGTTTTGAATTTTGAAGAATGTGATTTGCGTTGTTATAAAAGGAATGGTGAAATTCCTTCTATTCTTTCTGAGGAACAAAAAAGATATCCTAAAAAGAAAGGCATTCATCAATTAATACATAAGATCATTTCTAAAAAGAATCGATTATTCTTATGTATAACAATGCTATTTCTAGTTGTGATACAAGCTTGTTCTATTTTGAAACAACAATTGTTTTATATTCCTGATACACATCATGTATTGAATGCAGATATGATTTATATGGATACAGATCATAAAGATACATTGAATACAATCACAAATGTTCAACCAATCCTATCTTTTTCTAATCTGATCTACCAAGATATAGAATATCAAACGAATATCTATCCATATATCGATGATAATACATTCCAAATAGAAGGCGAATCTAGTCATGATTTAAGTGTTATTATCAATCAAAACCTCGCAAATGAATTATTTGGTTCAAATTGGAAGAATCAAGAATTATCTTTAACATTGACGATATCACCATATACATATTCTGTTGTTGTAGATGTAGTAGGTGTGATTCATGAAGATACTTCTTCATTTAACATCTATTATTCTTTAGATTCCATGATGTCTTATATCAATGAAATCACTTTATCGGATGGTAGACCTTTATCACAATACTACAATGAAACAAATACATTTTATCAATGTAATGTTGGATATGATCATATAGAAGAAATCAGCAAAACATTAGAAGATAACAATGTATCTGTCACAAGCCCTCTATATGATGAAAGAGAAACAAAAGAACAAACATCTATGATTTATCGATATTTGTTTACTGGAATCATTATTATAATATTGATTTTATTTACGATTTATAACTATTTGATTTCAGTGAAAGAAACAAAATATTATTTAAAATCATTTGTTATCTTATTAGCACAAGAATTACCACTTCATGAAATCAAGAAACAATATATCTTACAAAAAATGTTACCAATGTTTTTGTTAAGCGTAATTGATTGTTTAACATTGATTGTAATTCATATTTTGATTCCATATATTCATATTATTCTATTGATAGGAATTGTAGTGTTGGAAAGCTTCGTCATGGTTGTAGGAATTTGTACTATCTTAAAAACACTCAAAAGAGAAAATATCAGTACGATGATAAAAGAAAATATTTGAATTCAAAATAGTGAAAAGGTATAATGAGTTCTGTTAAAACGTTACGAGAAAAGAATATGGCTGAAATCAGCATTTCTAAGAGAGGAATCTAATTGGTGCAATGATTCTGTGATGTGTTCAGTGAGTTCGCTTTTCCATGTGAAGCTAATCACTTCCGTATGCTCACGTTACGAGTGAATCAAGGTGCGTATCGCAAAGATACGAATCAGGATGGTACCGCGTTAATGACGTTCCTGTTTTTTCGGGAACGTTTTATTTATGTAAAGGGGGATTATTATGAGCGACAAAATTACAGAAGTACAAAGTGCTGCGTTAGTTGCAATCGAACAAGCAACAGACTTAGCTGCACTACAAGAAGTCAAAAACACATATCTTTCTAAGAAAGGTGCAATTACTGGCTTGATGAAAGAAATGAAGGATCTTCCAAAAGAAGAGAAACCTGCTTTTGGTCAAAAGGTCAATGTTTGTAAACAAGTTGTTACAGAAGCGCTTGAAAAGAAACAACAAGATCTAGAAGTAGCCGCAACAGCCGCAAAACTAGAAAAAGAAAGAATTGATATTACTTTACCTGGAGATACTTTTAGAATTGGAACAAGTCATCCTTTGATGTTGATCCAAAAAGAAATTGAAGATTTATTCTTAGGTATGGGATATAAGATTGCGGAAGGACCAGAAGTTGAACAAGATTATTACAACTTTGAACTTGCGAATATTCCACAAGATCATCCTGCACGTGATATGCAAGATACTTTCTATATTGATCCAAATACATTATTAAGAACACATACAACTGCGATGCAGATGAGAGAATTAGAAAAAGCACATGGTCAAACACCAATCAAGTTGATTTGTCCTGGTAAGGTTTATCGTAGAGATGACGATGACGCAACACATTCTCACCAATTCATGCAGTGTGAAGGTTTAGTTGTAGGTGAACATGTTACACTTGCGGATTTAAAGGGTACATTGGAATTTTTAGCGAATAAGATGTTTGGTCAAGGTAGACAAATTCGTTTTAGACCTTCTTACTTCCCATTTACAGAACCATCTGTTGAAGTAGATGTATCTTGTCCATTCTGTAATGGAAAAGGATGCAATGTATGTAAAGGAAGTGGATGGATTGAAATCTTAGGTGCTGGTATGGTACATCCTCATGTATTAGAAATGAATGGTTTTGATCCTGATAAATGTAGCGGTTTTGCATTTGGTGTAGGATTAGAACGTGTTGCGATGTTGAAGTATGGTATCAATGATATTCGTAACTTCTATATCAATGACGCAAGATTTTTAAAGATGTTTGATCGTTTTGATTAATGAAGGAGGAAACAAGAGATGAAATTAAGTTATAAATGGTTAAGTGAATATGTTGATTTGTCAGATGTAACTCCTGAAGAATTAGCGAATAAAATGACAACTGCTGGTTTAGAAGTAGAAGGTATTGATGCGATGGCACAAGCAGAAGGTCTTGTGATTGGTGAAGTTGTTGAATGTGAAGATGTAGAAGGTACACATTTACATAAAACACAAACTTGTGTTGGTGATAAGACATATCAAATCATCTGTGGTGCACCAAACTGTAGAAAGGGTTTGAAAGTTATCGTTGCCTTACCAGGTGCGAAGTTACCTGGTGGAACAATTGAAGCGAAACCTCTTCATGGTCTAGAGTCCAATGGTATGTTATGTGCTTTATTTGAACTAGGCGTTGATAAGAAATCTTTGAGACAAGATCAAATTGATGGTATTGAAGAATTGCCTGCAGACGCTCCAGTTGGTGAAAAAGATGTATTAGGTTATCTTGGCTTAGATGATACGATCTTAGATGTATCTTTGACACCAAATAGAGCGGATTGTTCTGCAATGTGGAACATGGCGAAAGAAGTAGGTGCTATCTTACACAAAGAAGTAAAATGGCCAGATTATGCTGGTAAGAGTGATTGTGGTGAAGATGGTGACTTTAAGGTGTATACAAACACAGAAAAGTGTGGTTGTTATATTGGTAAAGTAGTGAATCATGTTGAAGTTGGTCCATCTCCAAAGTGGATGCAACAATATTTGAACGCTGCAGGAATGAATTCTATTAATAATGTCGTTGATATTTCTAACTTTGTTATGTTAGAAACTGGTCAACCTTTACACTATTACAATCTTAAGAAATTACCACATCGTGAAATTACAGTTGTTGATGATAGAGAACTAAAGATGACTGCGTTAGATGGTGCTGAATTTGAGATTCAAAAGGGTGATATTTTGATCACAACAAATGGTGAGGCAACTGGTATTGCTGGTATTATGGGTGGTGAAGAAAGTATGATTGATGAAGATACAGACAGTATTTTCATTGAAGCTGCACAATTTGATCACGCTAGTATTCGTAGAACATCCATTCGTTTGAATTTGATTACAGAAGCTGCACAAAGATTTACGAAGGGTGTAGAAGAACCTGCAATGATGAAAGCTATGGATCGTTCCGTAGAACTTCTAACAAAGTACGCAAATGCATCCGGTTTTGAAAAGACTGTTCAGGCTGGTGAAATGAAATATCAACCACAAACAGTTGTTGAAACATTAACACATTGTAATGGATTACTTGGAACAGACTTCAAGATGGATGAAGTTGTAGATACATTAAAATGGTTGGATTTCAAACCAGAAGTGAATGGTGATGAAATCACATGTCATATTCCAAGTTATCGTATTGATATTTCTGGTACAGCTGATATTGATGAAGAAGTAATTCGTTTACTAGGTTTTGATTCATTACCAAGTACTTTACCAAATGTATCCGCTACAGTAGGACAAAGAAGTGATGTGCAATTAACACGTACAACTACACGCGAAGCTATGATGGCTGAAGGTCTAAATGAAATCGTGACTTATACATTGGTCAATGAAGACTACGCAAAGAATGGATTCAATGCATTAGAAAATCCTGTTGAACTTGCGATGCCAATGAGTGAAGCACGTAAGTATACAAGAACAAACTTGATCAATTCTGTCATGGAAGTTGTTCAATATAACCAAGCACATTCTAATGTGAATAATGCTTTCTATGAAATTTCTAAAGTATACGCAAAGGGTGTTGAAGAAGAAAGACTCGCTATCGTATTAGACGGAAATCTTGTGGAAGATAAGCTAAGACATGTACAAGTGAAAGGTGATTTCTATGCAATGAAAGGAATTATCTTAAATTGGTTACAAAGATTAGGTTTTGTTGGTTCTCGTATCAAGATTGAAGAAAATAAGATGGATATAGAACATTTCCATCCTTATAGAAGCGCTATGATTTCTTTAGGAAATAAAAAACTTGGTGTATTTGGTGAACTACATCCAGATTACGCAAAGAAGTTTGATTTAAAGAATGTAACATACGCTGAATTGACATTAGATCCAATCTTTGAGGCAAAGGCAGGAAGAATCAAGTTTACAGAACTACCTAAGTTCCCTGCAGTTACTAGAGATCTCGCTCTAGTTGTTGATAAAACTGTATCTGCTGCTGAACTAACAAAGGCTATTACGACAGCTGGAGTAAAAGATATTCTTTCTAATGTAGAAGTATTTGATGTATATGAAGGTGAACATGTGGCAGAAGGCAAGAAGTCTGTTGCGTTGAAACTCACATATCAAGCAGATCATACATTGAAGGATGAAGAAATCACAGCTGCACATGATAAGATCTTAGATAATTTATCTAAGAGAGTACATGCAGAATTAAGAGCGTAATAAAAGAAGAGGTAACACTCTTCTTTTATGTATATTAATGAAAAAAAGTTCTCTTTAGATAGAGAACTTTTTCATAAGTATGAACCAAACAAACATGGAAATGAAAGAAATACACAAACATATCTTTCTAAGAGGTGTATCTTCATAAGTGACAATGTAAGTACAATCTTTTTGCGCATAGAAAGTAACCATTGATTCACTATTTGCGTTACAAGTTATCTTTGTTTGTTTGCCATCTTTGATTTGATAAACAGTATATCCTTGATACCAAGTTTTAGGCATCACTACTTGCATGTCATATTCCAATGCATCCGTATCAAATGTAATCGTCGCATAATCTATTGAATAAGAAATATTTAGATCTTGTCCTGAAGCATCTTTGATAGAAGAAGAACGTCCTCTAAAATCAGGAGAATTTAAAGGTAGATAATCTCCTCCTGCAAGTTCTACGCGTACATAATACGCACTATAGTAAGGATCACAAAGCTTTCCATCTAAAACATCTTGCCATGTAGTTTGAGAAGTGATTCCAAATGTTCTATCAAATGCAGGAATTACATGATAGATGCATTCACCACACAGTGCTATTAGAATGCAGAGTTGAATACTTTTCTGATGAAAAAGATTAGAAATTCCGATTGCGCTTGGTACAGATAGTAATACCATCGCTAGTGTATTGAATCTCCATGGAAATTGTATGATCTTTAATGGAATGATATCCCATGGTAACAAAGAAGAAGGTAATAACATACAGATATATCCAATGATCAACATCTTTAATACAAATGACTCTTTCTTTTTCACAAAGAAATACGTGATTGGAACAAATGTTAGAAACCATCCAATATTGACTGTCATTGTCATAGAGGCATCGTATTGATTTCCACTATATCCAAATATCGTTTGATTGACAAAGTATTGCCATAGATTCATAGAATGAGAAGATAAATCAGAACTTTGGCCATAATAGTCTACAATGAATGATTGAGAATGTAATTGTTCTATCATTGGTAATGTAAAGAAACAAGATAATAAGAATGCGAATAGAATTGATATTGAAATACATAATATCTTTTTCTTTGTTAAATTATGAATCGATAAAACAACTAAGATTGCACATAATACACTCGCAAATAAGAATGTTAAGTTATGTGATAGGGCAAGACAAGCTAATGAGAAAGTTAAAGTGAAGAAAGAATATCTTTCTTCTTCAATAATTTGATACAATCCTAATAACATAAGAGGTAAAAAAGAAAACGAAAAGATTTCTCCTAATGCACCTCTAACATAAATATCTGTAATTCTGTAATTACTAAATAAGTATGCACATCCACTGATCCAAGTAATACTTCTTTTCTTTGTTAGGTGTGATGTAAATAAAATCATTGTATAAATAGAAATGAATGAAGCAATGAATACAATGCATTTATAACAGAAAGCTAGGGATAATCCACAAAGATGTAATAATGCAGGAAGTATTAAAAAGAAATCAGAATAAAACAATGGGGAAGCATAGCCATATTGATTGTTTTCAGAAGGATAAATAGCTGGAAGAAAGTTTCCATTTTTGATTGCATTAGATAATTGTTCTATTCTAGATACGTGAAAGAAGGTATCATGTTCGATACCTAAAAAATCTTTGAATATATATGGTAGCATTAGGATACATGTCATTCCTAACGCAAATACGATGTCTTTCCATCTCTTTTTTAACCAAAGTACCATGTGCTAAACCATTCTATAGATTTGATAAATGTATTTGTAGTCGCAAATCCTGCAGTTGCAGGTAAAAACATGAAAAATAAGAAACAATAAACGATACAATATCCAATGATAATGCCTTTTCCAATCTTACCCATTTTCCATAAATAAGAAAATACATAAACAATGGACAATATCGCAAAGAACGAAGTTGGATAAAAATGATACGCAAACACGCAACGAGTGATAATTAACCAAGGAGCTAATGCGGTAATATATCCAACACAAATCACAATTGCGGATAACTTCTTTTCTTTGATGCCATCAATGAATGTAAATACAATTGTTCCAATTGCAGTCCATGTCATTAATGGATTTGAGAAACAAGATATTGTATGTTGATATCCATTACTATCATAACCGTTGTAATACCAAATAGGACGAATATCCAATAACCATTGATTCCAAGTACTACTATATGGATGTGTTGCTTGTAAGTTGGAATGATAGTTATACATATATACACATTGTTTCCAAACATTACTGATAGACCAAGTATCACCTTTCCATACTTTATCTGGTAAATACGATAAAACATAAATGATGATTGGAATACCAATAAAGAGAATAAAACATGATCCAATTGTTACAAACAGACGCTTTGGAAAGATAGAAACAAGTTCTAGATTCTTTTTTCTATTTTTCTTGTAATCTAAATATTGAACACCAAAGTATCCAAATAATAGAATCGCTAAACCAACTGCAGAATAACAAGCTGTCCATTTTGTAGCTATCGCAATTCCCATAGAAATACCACATAAAGCCAAATACTTAAATTGTTTTAGAAATGAGGTATCATACCAAGACAATTGAATATAACGAATCATGAAATAAAACATTACTAAGATCCAGAAAACACTGAATGGTTCTAATGTACCAATTCTAGAAGTCGTTAGATGCATGAAATCTCCAGCGAGTAAGATTCCTGCAATGGTCGCAAGCTCTCTTTTTCTAAACAGTCTTCTAGCAATCGCGTAAAATAACGGAATCAACGCAATACCAAACAATGCACCCGGTAATCTAAAAATAAAAGGATTCATTCCAAATAGTTTTATAAATAAGGCAATGATGTTAGTACCTAATAGTGGATGAACTGTAGCGTACATATCTTGTCCGTTTGCGATTTCCCATGCGTTTCTAGGATGATAGATTTCATCAAAATAAGATTGGTCTTCATACGTTGGAAATAAAACAAGTTTATCTTGTTCATCAATCAATAAAGTGGCAGGGTAGGCACTATCACTACCACCATCTAAAGAAACTTCTAAAGATACAAAACCTGTTTCTTCTGAATTTCTTAAAGCGAATTCTGTTAAAGAATTATTTTTGTTAGAAGAATGTAACCAAACATATTCATAGTCCCAATTTCCTTCAATGATTTGATATTGGTAAATAGAACCCTTTTCTAATGTAGCGATTTGTTCCCATTTTTTATTGTCATTGGATCCATATACAATCATTCCTTCTGTTCCTAATTGATAGGTATCTGGATTGGAATTGTTATCTCCTTCTCCATAAATCGTATAGATTGCATTGAATGTTGTTTCTTTTGTGAGATGAAATACAACATCTTGAGAACCAGTAGAAGAAGTTGGTTGCCAAGTCGTTGTAGGAAATGTTGTAGTTCCTAATTTCCATAAAGAAATAATTGTGTAACATCCAGTAATTAAAATTAGATTTCGATAATCTCTTTTTGTGTATTTTGGATATTTCTTTGTGAAATGAAATGATTGATTTGGTTTTTCTTCTTTGTATTCTTCATTGTTTTCTTTTATAAAATGAAAAACAAAAAATATGATTGCACTGAATATAATACATACAATCAATATAGGCAGTAATTCTGCATCTTTAAATAACGTTAGACTGATTTCTTTCATGCTTATATAATACCATGTGTATGACATGGAATGCATCTGAACATCAAATCTATTGGAATCGTAAATTAGATGAAGAAGGATTATATCATTATTTTGTTTTTTGTGATGGAAAAGAAGTTTATGATTTGTTTATAGATGGAAAACAAAACTATTTTACTTTTCAAATCCAACATAAGAAATTCTTAGATTTGTTAGAGCAGTATCGCAAAACAGGTGAATTGCCTACAAGATATCAAAGAGGAATCATAAAAAAAAGATGAATTTATTTTTAGCACTCCTATTGACTAAGTGCTATTTTTGATTATAATAACCATTGTTAGCAATCTCAAAACATGAGTGCTAAAAAATTATTGGAGGTAATATATGTTAAAACCATTACATGATTACGTAGTATTAGAAAAAGTAAAAGAAGAAGAAAAAACACAAAGTGGAATTATTCTTACAACAAAAGAAGCAAAAGAAGAACCAAGCCATGGTGTAGTAATCGCTGTAGGACCTGGTAAAACAAATGACAATGGTGAAGTGACACCAATTGATTTAAAAGAAAATCAACATGTTATTTACAAGAAGTATTCTGGAACAGAAGTAAAAGATAATGGAAAAGATTATCTTATTATCAAAGCAGATGATATTCTTGCGGTAGTTGAGTAAGAAGAAAGAAGGTAAATGAAAATGGCAAAGGAAATTAAATACGCAAAAGACGCTAGAGATGGAATGTTAAATGGCGTGAATAAACTTGCGGATGCAGTGAAGGTTACTTTAGGACCTAAAGGAAGAAACGTCGTATTAGAGAAGAGCTATGGTTCACCAGTTATTACAAATGATGGTGTAACGATCGCAAAAGAAATCGAACTTCAAGATAAGTTTGAAAATATGGGTGCTAAGCTTGTTTATGAAGCAGCAAATAACACAAATGAATTAGCTGGTGATGGTACAACAACAGCTACGATCTTAACACAAGCTATGATTACAAATGGATTAAAAGCTGTTGATAAAGGAGCTAATCCTGTATTAATGAGAGAAGGTATTGAAAAGGCTGCACATACAGTAGCGGATAAACTTCTTGAAAAGAGTCACAAAGTCACAACAAATGATGATGTAAAGAATATCGCTACAATTTCTAGTGGTAGTGAAGAAATTGGTGCAATCATTGCGGATGCAATGGATAAGGTTGGTAATGATGGTGTTATCAATGTTGATGAATCTAGATCTTTTGAAACTTCATTAGAAATGACAGAAGGTATGCAATATGATAAGGGATATATTTCTCCTTACATGGTTACAGATCGTGAAAAGAATGAAGTAACATTAGAAAATCCATTGATCATGGTTACTGATCAAAAGATCAATACAATTCAAGAAATTCTTCCAGTGTTAGAAGAAGTTGTGAAATCTAATAAGGCATTAATGATCATCGCAGATGATTATGACAATGAAGTTATGTCTACATTGATCATTAACAAATTACGTGGAACATTCAATGTTGTTGCGACAAAGGCTCCTGGATTTGGAGATAACGCAAAGAATCAATTAGCTGATATCGCAGCTATGACAGGTGCTAATTTCTTCGCAAAGGATCTCAACCAAAACTTACAAGATATGACAGTTGCTGACTTAGGTTCTGCTAAGAAAGTCGTTGTAGGTAAAGATAAGACTACAATTATTGATGGTAGTGGTGATAAGGCTGCTGTTGATGCACGTGTTGCTTCTATCAAGAAAGAAATTGAAAATACAACTTCTGACTATGATAAGAAGAAGCTTCAAGAAAGACTTGGTAAGCTTACAAATGGTGTAGCTTTAATCAAGGTTGGTGCTACAACTGAAACAGAATTAAAAGAAAAGAAGTTAAGAATTGAAGATGCATTGAACGCAACGAAAGCAGCTGTTGAAGAAGGCGTTGTCGCTGGTGGTGGATTAGCGTTGATTACAGCTCTAAGAGATGTTAAGGCAACATTAAAAGATGAAACTGTTGATGTTCAAAGAGGAATCAATGTTGTATTAGATGCATTGAAGTGTCCAATCATGCAGATTGCTGAAAATGCTGGATATGATGGAAATGAAGTCTTAGAACAACAATTAGCTAAGGATGAAAATATTGGCTTCAATGCAAAGAATGGTGAATGGGTAGATATGTTTGATAAGGGAATTATTGATCCTACTAAGGTAACTCGTTCTGCTGTATTGAATGCTGCAAGTATTTCTGGATTGTTTATCACAACAGAAGCTGCAGTTGCAGATATTCCTGAAAAGGAAGCTGCTTCTCAAGCAATGCCTCAATATTAATCACTCGTTAGGCGGTAGAGAAATCTATCGTCTTTTTTTGTACTTGTCAGAATTTTAAAGATTGGTTATCTGCACATCTTGATGTAGTGCAAGTAGAATATAACGAGAAATTTCCAAATGGATTGATGTATCCTGCTGACCCACAAGGAGCACCATCAGAGGTGTATAACTGCCGATGTACATTGATAGCTGATGTATTAGGAATGCGAGGAAAAAGAACAAGCAAGACTGTTGGTTCTTATGAGAAATGGTTGAAAAGAAAAGAAGCAACCATGTTAACAGCAAATGATTCGATAGATATTATGAGCTTCAAAAGAAAAGTATCAGATGAAGATATAAAAACGCTCAGAAATGTTGTTGGATTCAATAGAATTGGAGCGAGTATCAAAAATCAAGATGGATATATGATATCTAAAGCAACAAATCAACTCACAGCATTAGAAAATAGATTTAACATCGTTCATAATCTAGAATCAAGCATGATTACATCAATAAATGATACTGATAATGAATTGGCGATGGGTTATGTTGATTTTATTAAAGGGAATCCAAGAGCATTAAAACTTCATTTATGCGATAATGGTTTTGGCAATAAAAGAAATGCTATTGAGCTAGTGAAGAAGAATGTAGCAAATGGAAACTTCATGCCTTGCAAAGCAAAAAATTATGATATCTATGCTGTAACACATGAATATGGACATTTAATACAAGACAGTGTCTTAGCAAAAGAAGCTGGAATAGAAGATGAAACTAAATGGTTTGCAATACAAAAAAAGCACAAAGAGGAACTGATATCTATTGCTAAAAGTTTAGAACCGAATACAGACATCAGAAAAAGTATGTCAAAATACGGCATGATAAAAGATTCTGATTTTTTTGCAGAAAGTTTTGCAAACTATCAGCTAGGAGAGCAAAATGTATTTGGAAAAGCAATGGAAATATGGTTGCAAAGGAGACATTTATGATAGAACTAAAAAATATTGATGATAAATGGTATGACATAGACAAAGAAACTCTTGAACTTAGAATTAGAGAAGATGCTCCCGAAGATGTAAAAAGAACATTTTATGAAAATATGAAAGCTGTTGATGATTTAGAAAAACATATATACAAAAATTTTGGCAAAAAGAAGGACAAAAAGCAAAATGGCTAAATATTGTGAAATCGAATTCAAGAACGATAGACGAAAAGAAATCGTTAATCAGAAGAACAATGCAATAGAGCGTGCATTAACTGCTGTTGGTATGCAAGGTGAAGGATATGCAAAAAAGTTCAAAGAAGAATTGATATTTATTACTAAAAAATTCGAGGCAAATACAAACTAAAAAAATATGTTGAAATATGGAATGCTAAAAGAATCTGATTTCTTTGAGGAAAGTTTTGTGGCCTTCTATATTAAATAGTGAAATGAAGTGAGAGGAATCTTACTTTTTTTCTTTCCTTAATATTTTGTTAAGATTTCATGAAACGATTGAATTTCTAGTATAATAGATAGGTGAGGTTTGAAATATGATGGCATTATTGATAGCTGTTATTCTTGTGCTTCTTTCAGAAGCAACAGGACATAGCTTTTTAAAAATATTTAGATTAGAAAAAAATGGGTTTACTGCACCAATTGGTGTTGCGATACTTTTTTCATTTTTGGAATTGTTGTATTTACCTAGATTGTGTTTAGGGGGTTCTTTTGGATGGATCAAAGGTGCAACAACGATTGTATTGATTCTTTCAGTTGTTTTCTTCTTTTATAATCTAAAAGAAATGAAGAATTCATTATGGAGAGGTAGAACGATTTATGTATTATTGACTTGTTTGATGATGTTTGGATTATTCTATTTATGTAAAACAAATCTTTCTGTTGATACGGATACAGAAATACTTAGAATGGCCAATAACATGAATTCTCAAGCAATCATGTTAGAGAATAATCGTTTACAAGGATATGAGATGTTTGGATCCTATATCATATGGCTTTTTAATGGTAATTTTGAAAAAGCTGCTTTAACATTAGCTTTGTTTGCGACAATGATTTCTGTCATGTTGTGTTTAGATATCGTTGATAGTTTTGATATTGGTAATCCTTGGTTTCGTTTTACTTTGATTGTTTCTTCAGTGTTTTATTCTCAATTTTATTCTTGGAAAATTAGAGGTGCATATCAAGGTGGCAACTGGAGAATTATCTTTATTGCGTTGGCTTTATTTACGTTATATGAATGGTTAAAGAAAGAAAAAGAAAATATTAAGTATTTATTTCCATTTGTTATTTTTGCGGGATTGTTTTCTCATAATGGTTTTTTGATGATTGGTTTTGAGATGATTTATCTTTCTTCTGTTTATTTATTTCATATCAAAAAGATTCGATCATTGTATGATGTAACAACATTTATGATTCCAATTATGATTTATTGTGTTGGATGGTTAACAAAGTATTCTTATTTATATGCGGGATTGTTGTTTGTTGTTTGTGTGTTCTTTTATTGTGCAAGATTGAAAAGATCTGTTTATGTAAAAATTATTCGTGTGGAAGATTTTTTGATTGATCATTCTGTGAAGATCTTTTATGTAATCGTACCAATTGTATTTTTAGTTGGAACATTTATTATGCGTTATTTTACTGTGAAATATTCTATTCCATATTCTGAATATATTCGTTTCTTTTCTTCTAAAGCAATTGGTTCTTATATCTTTTTAAGTAATAATATGCTTGATATCTTTTTAGATATTTTTAGATGGGGTGGTATGATCGTTTTCTTAATGAATGCAAGTCGTAGTGAAGAGCAAATGATAAAGATGATTTTCTTAGGGATGGTTACGTTCTTTGTGAATCCACTTTGTATGGGAATGCTTTCTCAAATTACTGGACTTGAAATGTACGCACATGCATTTGAAATCATCTTTAATCCATTTACTGATATTATGATCTTCTATTGGATCTATAAACAATTTGAATGGACAGTGATAGGACAATGGGTTCTAGAATTAACACTCGTCATTACATGTGTTTTAGGACATGTATCTTCATTTACAAATCATCCTGCGGGATTATATACGGATTTATTGATGCACGATCAAAATAGTGGAAAGGTGATATTACCATGAATGTTTACGATTGGGATAATACGATTTATCGACAAGATTCAACTGCGAACTTTATACTATGGCTTTACATACATCGTCCTTTGACATTGTTATCATTGCCTAGAACGATTGTTTGTGGCATTGCATATGGTTTAAAGATCATGCCAAAACTCAAATTTAAAGAAAATTTATATCATATGTTTGTGTTTGTGAAGGATATTGATCAAGCTACGGATGTGTTTGTTGCATCTCACATGAATCATGTGAAAGAATTTTATTTGAAGAATCAAAAAGAAGATGATGTTGTGATTTCTGCTTCTCCAGAATTTACAATTAAAAGATTCTGCAAGCAATTAGGAATTAAAAATGTAATGGCTTCTGTAGTAGATCCAAAGACAGGAAAATATACAGGAATCAATTGTCATGGCGAAGAAAAAGTTAGAAGATTTAAAGAATTATATCCGAATGCAGAAATTGAAGAATTCTATTCTGATTCTTTAACAGATGCACCTTTAGCGAATCTTGCGAAAAAAGCATATTTAGTAAAAGGTGACAAAATATTAGATTGGCCTAAGTAATCTTTTTTATAGAAAAAGAGCTATGGAGCTATATTACAATGAATTATTTTAGTCAAGGAAATAGAATGATTAAGGTGTTTATATGTTGATTCGTAAAGCAGCAGACAAAGATATTGACGCAATAGAACGATTGTATGATGCGATTCATTCTGAAGAAGAAAATGGGAAACAAACAATTGGTTGGATTAGAGGAATCTATCCAATTCGAAAGACTGCAGAAGATGCATTACAAAGAAATGATTTATTCGTATTAGAAGATGAAGGAATCATTCAAGGAACAGCTATCATTAATCAAATACAAGTTGATTCTTATAAACAGGGCAATTGGAAAAATTGTGTTGATGATAATCAAGTCTGTGTATTACATACATTAGTTATTTCTCCTGAAAGCAAAGGGAAAGGTTTTGGAAAAGGGTTTCTATCATTTTATGAAGAATATGCAATTAATCATGGATGTATAGAGTTAAGAATCGATACAAATGCGAGAAATATTATCGCAAGAAAAATGTATCAAAAACATGGTTATACAGAAATTGGAATCATTCCTACGGATTTTAATGGGATTGCGGGAATTGATTTAGTTTTATTAGAGAAATATATTGGGGAAAGATGATTTTTTGTATTTTCTTAAAAGTATTTTAAATGTAGATGGTGTATAATGTAACTGCTTTCAAAAAAAGGGGGTTTTATGGCTTCATTTACGATTCAAAATACGCAGGCAAGTGTAACTGTTGATGAACATGCATCTGAAATTCATAGTTTTTGTGATTTAGAAACTGATAATGAATATATGTGGCAAGGTGATCCAAAGTATTGGACTGGTAGGAATCCAACGCTGTTTCCTATGGTAGGAAGTACTTGGGATAAGAAGTTACACATCAAAGGAAAAGAATATATTACTGGTAATCATGGCTTTACTAGAAATAGTGATTTTACTTGTATTGAACATACAGATCATAAAATTGTGATGGAATTAAAAGATAGTGAATCTACATTAAAAGAATATCCATATCATTTTACAATGCATATTACTTATGAATTGGATGGGAAGACATTATCTATTCAATATGATATTACAAATGATAATGATGAAGTGATGTATTTTAATTTTGGATTACATCCAGCGTTTAATTGTCCATGTGATGGTGGTGATTTTGAAGACTATTATATTACGTTAAATCATGAAGAAACTTCTGATTTTAATGAAACACATTTGGATCATTGTTCTAGATTAGAACTAGATAGACCTGCTTTAGAGAAAACGATTATTATCGCTGATCCTAAATCCACTAGTGCTTCTTTAACGAATGGTAAACATGGCGTAACAGTAGGGTATGAAGGATATGAATGGTTAGCTTTTTGGACAAAACCACAAGCACCATTTATCTGTATTGAACCATGGCATTCACATGCGGACTTTTCTGAAGTGAAGGTTCCATTTGAACAAAGAGAAGGAACAACGCAATTAGAGCCACATGGAGTATTCCATACGGGTTATACAATTACGATTTTTTAAAGGAGAAAAGAAATGTTTAAAACAATTGTATGCAAAAACTATGATGAAGTATCACTAGAAGCTTTTAAAGTGATGAAAGATGTGTTGGATAATGAAACTAACCCAGTACTTGGATTGGCAACTGGATCTACACCAGTTGGTCTATATAAAAATATGATCCAAGATCATAAAGAAACTGGTAGATCTTATAAAAATATTCTTACTTTTAATTTAGATGAATATGCTGGATTACCAAAGACACATGAACAATCTTATTGGACATTTATGCATGAAAATCTTTTTAACTATTTAGATTGTCCAGAAGAAAATATTCATGTTCCATCTGGTGAAGGAAATGATCCTCAGAAGAATGCAGATGAATATGAAGCTGAATTAAAGAAACATGTCGTTTCTGTACAAGTTTTAGGAATTGGTTCTGATGGTCATATCGCATTCAATGAGCCTGGTACACCATTTACATCTTTAACACATGTAGCTGATTTAACAGAACAAACAATTAGTGATAATGCACGTTTCTTTGATGGAGATAAATCACAAGTTCCTACAAAGGCTGTGACAATGGGATTAGCTTCTATTATGCGTGCGAAGAAGATCATTCTTATCGCTACAGGTGCAAATAAAGCGGATGCAGTATATGGCATGTTGAAGGGCGAAAAGAGTGAAGAATGTCCTGCATCTATTCTACAAGATCATGCAGATGTAACAGTCATCATGGATGAAGCTGCTGCTTCTAAAATCTAATGATATTAAAACAAGTCATATAAGCATATGATTTGTTTTTTTGTGTTATTTATCTTATTATCTTTCTAGTTAAAAGGAGAGATATTATGGATATTATTAATAGCACAAATGAATATGATGCAATATTAAAAGACAATAAATCTGTATTTGTAGATTTCTATGCAGATTGGTGTGGACCTTGTAAGATGGTTGGACCTTTAGTAGAAGAACTATCAAATGAAATGACAGATGTAAAGTTTGTTAAGGTGAATGTAGATAACTTACCTGATGTCGCACAACGTTATGGAATTATGTCTATTCCTACATTATTAGCGTTTAAGGATGGGGAGTTAGTTGGAAATATCGTTGGTTTCCAACCTAAAGAAGCATTAGCACAATTAGCGAATAAAACAAAATAAATGAAAAAAAGCAGAGAAATCTGCTTTTTATTTGTTTCTGTATACAATTCTACCGTTTGTTAGATCGTATGGTGAAATCTCAACCTTTACCTTATCTCCAGGTAGAATTCTAATGTGATGGATTCTTAATTTGCCTGCTAAAGTAGCACGAATATCCATTCCATTTGTTAACTTTACTTTAAATGCGTTAGAAGCAATTTCTTCTACAACACCTTCCATCTGGATTGCATCTTCTTTACTCAAGATTATTTCCTCCTTTTTGCACCTACGAATAATACCATATTTAAAGGACTTTTGCACACTTTTCTAATCATTTTCATGTCTTTCGTGATAAGAATATTCACATCCACAATAGTCTTGTCGATATAAACAATATTCATTACAGATTGCTTCTGATTTTAAAGCACCATTTGCTTTTTTGAAATCTGAAACAAAATATTTTGTATTTGCATATTGTTTGGATAGATTGATTCCTATTTCATTGATTTTTTGGGAATCTTTTTGTCTAGAAAAAGTCATGACAGTTGTGAAGTAATCGAAGTGATGTTCATTTGCGTATTGAAATGCTGCATTCATTCTTTCCGCGTAACAACCAAAACAACTTTTCCATCCTTCAGGATCTTCTCCGCGATTTTTAAGTATCGTAGATGCATAGAGATCATAGTTATATGGTTCTTCAATTACTTTGATGGAATCATTCCATTTTTCTTTGATATATCGTTTTAATTCTGACAGTCGATGATCATATTCTTCTTTTGGCCAGATATTAGAATTGTTATACATGATTTGTATTTCAAATCCATTCTCTTTTAAGAAATCGATTGGCCAACACGCACATACGATACAACAAGCATGTAGTAAAATCGTTGGCTTTTTTTCTGGATTTGATTGATAGAAATCTTTGATTTCTTTTAATGATTCTTTATAGAAATTTCTTTTATTTGATGATTTTCTAGAAAGAACATAATCAATATATTCTTGTTTTTCTAAATCATTCATTTGTTAACAACATGCAATCACCAAAAGAGAAGAAACGATATTTTTCTTGAACTGCAGCTTTATATGCATTCATTACATTTTCATAACCAGCTAAAGCACAAATCATCATGATTAAAGTACTTTTTGGTAAATGGAAATTTGTTAACATTCCATCTATTGTATGGTATTTATATCCAGGATAAATAAATAGCTTTGTTTCTAAAGAACATTCTTCAAATTTACCATATGCATTCCATACAGATTCTAAAGTTCTAACAGATGTAGTGCCAATCGCAAAGATTCTCTTACCATCTTTTTTAGCTTGGTTTAATGTATCTGCAGCTTCTTTGCTCATCATGCATACTTCTGCGTGCATATCATGATCTTTTACATGTTCTGTGTCCATTGGTCTAAATGTACCTAGACCTACATGTAAAGTGACATCAACGATTGTAACACCTTTATTGCGTAAAGCTTCGAAGATTTCTTTTGTGAAATGCAAACCAGCAGTAGGGGCGGCTGCACTTCCTTCTATTTTTGAATAAACGGTTTGGTAACGTTCAGGATCGTTGAGTTTTTCATGAATGTAAGGTGGTAGAGGGACTTCACCTAGTTGATCTAAGATTTCATTGAAGATTCCTTCATAGATCATCTTGAATTTTCTAAGACCTTTATCTCCAATCTCAACGCACTTTGCACGTAATCTTCCATCATGGAATGATACAACTGTATCTAGTTTAACAACTTTTGCGTTACCAACTAAACATTCCCAAATATCATCTTCCATTTGTCTGAGTAGTAATAGTTCTACATGTGCACCAGTTTCTTCTTTTGTACCAAATAATCTTGCGGGAATAACACGTGTATTATTTCTGACGATGACATCACCTTCATGGAAATAATCAATGATGTCATAAAAATGTTTATGCTCATATTTTCCTGTAGGAATATGTAGAACCATCATTCTACTTGTTTTTCTATCAGATAATGGTGTTTGCGCAATTAATTCTTCTGGTAATTCATAATCAAAATCTGTTGTTTTAATATCATTTAAGTCCATTTTAAAAACCTCTTTCATCAAATTTCATAGAAGCTAATGTTTCTTCTTTGAATGCACTGAAACGATCTTCTTTAATAGCAGTACGTGCATCTTCCATCAATTTAATCAAGAAACGAATATTGTGAATAGAAAATAATCTTGTTCCAAAGCCTTCATTTGCGCGACACAAATGATTCAAATAAGCACGTGTGTAGTTTCTACATGTATAACAATCACAATTAGGATCTAGTGGTGTGAAGTCTTCTTTGTATTGGGCTTTACGAATATTGATTCTTCCTTGTGAAGTCATCAATGTTCCATGACGTGCAATTCGTGTAGGCAATACACAATCACACATATCAATATTCATACTTACCGCATCTAATAAGTCATTGACTGCACCAACACCCATTAGATATCTTGGCTTATCAAAAGGAAGCTTTTCTTGTGACATTTGAACCATCTTTCTAAATGTTTCTTTATCTTCACCAACAGAAGTTCCACCAATCGCATAACCAGGGAAATCCATCTCAACTAGTTTTTCTGCACAGTAGTGACGTAGATCTTCATATTCACCACCTTGTACGATACCAAAGATACCTTGTTCATCAGGTCTGAGATTTGCGTTTTTACCACGTTCGGCCCAACGTAATGTTCTTTCCATACTCTTTTTTGCGTAATCATATGTCGCAGGGAATGGAATACATTCATCAAAGCTCATCATGATATCTGCACCAATCTTATTTTGAATTTGAATACTTTTTTCAGGAGATAAAAACATCTTATCTCCATTTAAAATATTTCTAAATTCAACACCTTCTTCTGTAATCTTACGTGTCTTCGCTAATGAAAATACTTGGAAACCACCAGAGTCTGTTAACATTGGTCCAGGATAACGCATGAAGTTTTGTACGCCACCAGCTTTTGCGACAATATCTTCTCCAGGTCTTAACCATAGATGATATGTATTGGCAAGTACGACGCCACTTCCCATTTCAATAAGTTCTTCTGGAGAAATAAATTTAACAGTTGCTTGTGTACCAACTGGCATAAACATTGGTGTTTCTACATCTCCATGTGGTGTATGTAGGATACCAGTTCTAGCTCCTGAATTTTTATCTATATGTGTTATTTCAAATGTAATTGGATTCATATTTTTTACCTCAAATAATGCCTAATAAGTATAACAAATTCTAATAAGAATCATAGTCAAACAAATGTTATAATACTATTTGTATGAAATCACAAGTTATAAAAAGTCGTAATTTACCAAAAGATTATAAGACTTATGAAAAAATGATAAACGTAAAACCAATAGGGTTGTTGATCGTTACATTGGTTAGTGGAGTTTTAATTACATTTTTAAAACCATATCTAGCGATGAGTGGAATATCAATGATTGTATTGTCTTTGTTTTGTTTGGTTGTTATGCCAGATAAAGAGTTGTGTCGCTTCACAAAAGATTATCTTGTTTTATTTAATCGGCATCAGAAAGATGAATGTACTTTAGTATATTGGGATGAAGTTGTGAGTTGGCATTATGAATGGTATAAGACATATGACAAAATGGTTGTGGAATTGATTGATGGTAGTTGTGAGATACAAGAGATGTATTCTATTTATGCAATCAAAAAAGAAATGGAATTACATGTTCCCAACAAAATGAAAAAAAATATTAGATATGGAAAGGATTTATAAAACATGGAATATACAGATAAAGAAGCAGTGGAAATTGTAAAACAACAAATGATTGCAGAAAAAGATGTAGATGCGATGAGTGAAATTTTTGATATGTTTGGTGATTCTACTAGATTAAAGATTATGAATGCATTATTTGCGCATGAATTATGCGTATCAGATATTGCAGCTTTATTAGAAATGAGTACTTCTGCCATTTCTCATCAATTATCAAATCTTAAAAAGACGAAACTTGTTACGACAAGAAAGATTGGAAAGATGGTTTATTATTCTATGGCTGATGAACATATTGAAAATATCTATCGTATGGCTTTAGAACATATTCATGAAAAATGAGGTAACGTTTATGACTTTAAAATGTAGAGAATGTAGAGAATGTAATGGAATTGCTTGTAGAGGTGAAATTCCAGGACTTGGTGGAAAAGATACAGGAAGATCTTTCATACGAAATGTAGAAAAAATGAAAGATATTAAAATTCATATGGATGTATTAGTTGATGATGCTCCAATTACAACAGAAACTGAAATTCTATCTATGAAGATGAAAGCTCCTATTTTTATGGCACCAATTGCAGGAATAGGTGGAAACTATGGTGCAGATATGAGTGAATATGACTACAACTGCAACGTTTTAGAAGCATGTGAAAATTGTGGTATCGTTGGATTCACAGGAGATGGAATTGATTTAGATAATTTATTTGTGAAACCTGCTACTGCAGTCAATGATCATCATGGAAAAGGAATCATTACAATCAAACCATGGGTCAAAGAAGGTATTGATGAAAGAATCAACGCCATTAAAGATATGCAATTTATGGCAGTTGCGATGGATGTGGATGCAGCTGGATTACCATTACTAAGAAAAGGAAAAACACCTGTTGAAAATAAGAATGTTGAAAAATTAAGGTATGTAAAACAAAGCTTAAACAAACCATTTATCGTGAAAGGTGTTATGACAGTTCATGCTGCGAAAGTTGCTTTAGAAGCAGGGGCAGATGCAATTGTAGTGAGTAACCATGGTGGAAGAGTATTAGATGATTCTTTAGCTACAGTTGAGGTATTGGAAGATATCGTGAATGCTGTAGGAAAAGATATGACGGTCTTAGTAGATGGTGGTATTCGTAGTGGAATGGATGTATTTAAGTGCTTGGCATTAGGGGCAGATGGCGTTCTTGTAGGTAGACCATTTGCGTTAAGTTGTGTAAAAGGTGGTAGTGAAGAATTAGAAAAGACAATTCATTTATACCAAGATCAACTTCTTTCTACAATGCGTATGAGCGGATGTCATACATTACAAGATATTGATCGTTCCAAAATAACAGTGAAATAATTTTCATTATTTTCATGAATATTGGTAAGAGGTTACATTGCGTTATTTAATATCATTTACTTTTCTTTATAAGTCAGTTAAAATGATTTTTGGAGTGTGAGTTAAATGAAAAATTATGAAAACAATGCTTTCTTTTGGCAGAAAGTTGATTCTTTATATTTATCTGGTACAAGAAAAATAATTAAGAAAAAAGGCGAAGTACATGATACATTTAAAAATCTTGTATACCCATTAGATTATGCACGTATCGAAGATATGAAGAGTGTATCTGGACATGGTGTAGCAGTCTACCTTGGTAGTGAAAATCGTAATAAAGTTTCTGCTTTGGTCGTTGCTGCAGATATTCTTGAAAAAGAATTAGATGTAAAAGTACTTGCTGGATGTACAGAAGAAGAAATCGAAGAAGTATTAAGATACTTAAACCAAACAGAATTTCAAAAAACTGTTTTAATTAAAAGAGGTATTGAAATACCAGATTGGTCACAAGCAGATAACTAAAAAATAAGAGAACCTGTTTGCTAACGCCACATAAGGCAGTAATTAAAAATCAATAAATGAAATTTTATAGG
>CAVHRL010000020.1:0-26290 GCA_963638375.1 Lachnospiraceae bacterium | reverse complement strand
CTGTATTATAACACTATTGTTTGAAAGCGTTACCAAAATGTTCTTTTAGAAAATGATTTTGAAATAATTTTTTTAAAGAATTTACATTTTCAATTTGATATCCTTCAAAATAAGGTTTCAAAAATAAAATCAATTCTTCACCTTCTTTATTTTCAACTAAGTTATGATATAGTTCTTCTCTTTGATCACTACTTTCAGACATACACATTATCAATAATGCAGATTTAATATTCGATAAAATACTATCCTCCAAAGCATAAATAAACTTTATTTTTTTATGTTTCTTTTCAATTTCTTTTATCTTTACATATTCATAAACACCATGCATAGAATCTGAATAATGATTGCATAAAACATAATCATAATTTAAATCTGATTCCTTCAGAAATGAATCTATATTGGAATGGATAATTTGTATTTTTTCAGGATGTGTAAATTGTGGAAGAATTTCTTTTTCAAATAATGAAATAATAGATTCATCTTCTTCTATAATTGTTACTTTCTCAACAGATTCTTTACAATGTGATAAGTAAGGAAGATAACCAATTTTCAAACCAGTTATCAATACATTTTTACTTAATAATTTAATTAGATTCTTAGAAGAAATCATTTCATGTACACTGATACTATCAAAATATTCTCCATTTCTTGTAATATATGGATAATTTACTTCTTCTCTAAAATATCCTAATTGTAGAATATCTCGATATTGTATTTCGATTGGTGTACCAAAATGAAACAAACGATTTTTTTGATATGTATGAAAACCAAACACAAAATCTTCATGCATTAAAGGCAATGATATATTTTTCAAGAAAGGATCCTCTTCAATGAATGATGCATCAAATTCTTGCATATATTGATAAAGATTCATAACTAAATCAATATTTCTAGCGACGTTATTCGCTGAAAACTTTGTAATTCTCCTTGCCGTACCCATCGTTAATATTGAAGCCATCATCCTTCTTTTATCACAATCATGTGCACACAAATTAAATGGCGGTGCTTCAAAAGATTCACAATTAGAAAATTGAATCACTGGCGTACCATGATTAATGACATCTAATATCAAATAATTATCTTGATCAGATTCACTTCTACTCATCGCAATTGAATCCAATGCAATCTTCACTTTTTCATTCCTACTAATTTTCATTTTCTATTTCTTTCATCCTTTTTTGTATTTCATTTTGAATATATTTTTTTAAAAGAATATATGAATTTACATCTGAATCATTTAAGGTTTGTTTTTGATTCAAACAATGATATACCCTTTTAGATGCCTCAATACATTCATCTATATCAATCGTGATTTCATCGAATACATAATCAAATTGTCCTACTTTTATATCACAATAAACAACAGGAGATTGATCATTTCTATCATGAATCGATAAAATGCTTTCATCCATATCTAATGGTTGAGATTCAAATGTTAAGTAAGGTGGTAGTAGAATTTCTTTTTCTTCTTGTTTTTTATATAAATCTAATGCCTTAGAAAAATCTAAGCACCATATTTCTTTTGGAATTGTAATACGCATTAATACAAGTTGAATTTTGTCTTGATACGCATTTAAAAATCCTTTTGTAGATGTAGATAAAAAAGTACATAGCCTTTTCTCTTTTAAAAACACTTTATAATCAGAATATCTTTCAACACGATATACAATTTGATCATTTTCACTCCGATTCATTTTTTTATAAAGATCCAATGTCAAATCAATCACTCTTTCAGGGCACTCTAAAAAGGATGGATTCAAATATCTTCCTTCTTCATTTCTCGCTATTTCAGTAGTGATATCAGGAAATAACAATGCATTCCAAGTCACATAAGCTTTTGGGTCAGAATAGAACGAATCATTTCCTTCTACATCACCTTCATAAAATTGAATAATTCTTTCGTACATATTCCTATTATACAAAAAAGATCTCTTTGTGAGAGACCTTAATGTTTTTTTGCTTGTGCGAAATATCCAATGACTGTACAAATAATAGAACCAATCAAAATATAAGTAGCGTTGTTATCTACAAATGTTCCTACAAGATAATTAGATGTATTTTGAATCGCAGTAAATAAATCGTTTGATGCGAAATCTGTTAAATGATTCAAATTTAATACAATAAATAAAACACCTGTACTAAGTACTCTTCCACCCGCAAATGAAGTTCCTAAACGAATAAAGATCTTATCCCAATGAGCAGTTAAAATTCCAATCACAATTCCAACGACCACAATAAAGATCAATGATAGTTTTGCGTCTAAATTAGGGACAAAAGGGACTAACAAAGCTGCTAAGAACACACCCGCAACTGACCCCATCAAAAAGAATGCAAGTTTTTGTGCGTATTGAGCTAAAATAGCCGCCACGACTGCCACAGCTAAAGCTATCGCTAAAGTTGTCATATTTTGTCCATAAGATTTTACGATTGCTTCAAAAGTAAAACCAAACGCAAACAAAGATAAAAATAAAGAAAATAATTTTTGCCCTTTTAATATCGCAAATAATCCAACAACAATAAATATTGCCGCCACTAAAATCACACCAATCATAATATACCTCCAATTAATAACGTCTATTATACTAAACAATCATTTCCATAGATAGTTCATATGAATCTGATTTTGTTTTTCCCAATCTGCTTCACAATGCTTTCCATCTTTTTGGAATTGACACTCCCACCACTAAAGTAGTGGGAGTGTCAATTTCTTATCCCATTCATCTAAAAAGGATTCTAGCCCCCAACTTTTTCCATATGTTGCCTCATAATCATGATACAAATTATGCCCATCAAACATATACATCACAGGATATCTTTCATTTGTTTGATCATATTCATTTGGCAAATAAATATGTAGTTTTCTAATATCACTACTTGGCCAATAATACATATCTTGATATACAATCATAATTTCACTCCAAAATCACATTCTTCAAAATCAAACGAGATTCTAATTCTCTTGCGCTCATACGAAAAGCACCTTGTGAAAATACCGCATTTTGAATCAACGCATCACTTGTAGCGTATGTCAATCGATATTGATTCTTTAAATCATATGCAGATTTTTCTAAGAAAGCATCTGCTGTTTCGTCTGCTTTTGTATAAATGATTGTTAAGCCTTTCTTTTGAATCTTAGTACCAATATTTCCTTTTACTTTATATCCATCAAATACGACCCATATATCATGTTGTAAATATGGCAGATAGTTATAAAGATATTCAATCAACTTATCACGTGCTAACGATAGGTCTTCATACGCCAATTCTTTTAATGAAGACCATGCATAAATCATGTTATAACCATCTACGATCAATAGTTCCTCTAGGTTTAAAGAAGCTTGCACTTTTCTGAATTCATGGATTCTTTCATTCTGTTCTTTTTCTTTTTGTTTTGCACGTTGTTTCGCTTTTTCTTTTTCTTCGTTTCTATTTTTACTTGTTGTCATAGATGCAATATAATCCATATCCGCATCAGAAACTTTATAACGTACATTTTGATAAGATACTAAAGAATCTTCCTTCAATTGAATATGCATATATTCATCTGCCTTGTCCCAAGGTACACTATATCCACTACCATTCGCACAAAAAATCGAATCACTCGGATTATGCAGATCCATATTTGGATCATATCCAATTTCTTGTATTAACTGTTCTTTCACCAAAGATGGTTGATAGCCTTCTAAAGTAGCTGTAAATCTTCCTTTTCCTTTTGTGTACGCAATCACTTCATTTTGATAATTCAATAAAGTTCTAACTGGACCATGACCATGAATGATACTCTTCCCATCACCCAGATCCTCTATTTCGACACTCGCATTTTTTGTGTCTAGATCATATAAAGCCTTTGATAAAAATTCTGTTGGTAGTTGTAAAGAAAATGAATAATATGGTTCTAATAGGACATTCTCTGCTTTCATCAGTGCTTGCCGAACAGCACGGACTGCAGCTTGTCTAAAATCACCACCACTGGTATGTTTGATATTTCCTTTTCCTGCAACCAAAATGATTTTCACATCTGTCAAATTAGACCCAGTTAATACCCCACGATGTCTTTTCTTAGTTAATGAGGAAAGGATGCTTCTTTGCCAACTTGAGGATAGCGTATCTGTACTGCATTCACTTTCAACCTGAATACCAGATCCTTGTTTGAGTGGTTCTAAACGAACATGTACTTCCGCGTAATGACGAAGTGGTTCAAAATGGCCTGCACCTTCTACGATATCTTTGATTGTTTCTTGATATACGATTTGACCAGTAGAAAAGCCAACTTTGATTCCCGAACGATCTTCAATCATTTTCTGCAAGACTTCCATCTGCATTTCACCCATGATTTGAACATGAATGCGTTTTGTTTTATCATCTACTGTAATTTGTAATGTTGGATCTTCACTCGCAAGTTCTTTACAAGTATCCGCAAGCACTAATGCGTTAGCACCTGTAGGCAATACTAATTCGTAGTTCATAAATGCAGATAAAACAGGTGACGAACTATCTTCTTCAAATCCGAGACCCTGGCCAATTCTTGTTTCTTGTAAACCTTTCAAAGAAACGACCATACCAGCAGTAGCCTGTTTTAATGAAGTATATTTCAATCCGTTATAAAGTCGAATTTCGTCTACTTTCTCTTCTTGAATCAAATCTTTTGTTTTGAGTATTCCACCTGTAACCTTTACATGTGTTAATCGATTTCCATTTTCATCCAAAGAAATCTTATATACCTTCGCTCCAAATTCTTCTGGGTATTCTTTTTCTATAGAAATCCAATCAATAAAATTCATCAAAGAATCAATTCCAACATTCTTTAATGCAGAACCAAATAGCACTGGAAACCATTCTCTTTTATAAAATGCTGCTTTTAATAATGATTCATCAATTTGATTTGTTTCTGAATACTGTTCTAATAGTTCATCATTCACCATCGCTAGTGCTTCCTGAACATTTTCATCTTTCACATCAATACACATATCAGAACAATCTTGTTTTATATGTTGTAATAATTCTTGTTGTGTTTGATAACTAATATCCATTTTATTTACAAATAAAATACAAGGAATATCATAATGTTCTAAACACTTCCAAATCGTTTCTGTATGTGATTGAATTCCATCTTGTCCATTAACCATGATAATTGCCAAATCAAGCACTTGTAAACTTCTTTCCATTTCTGTAGAAAAATCAACATGTCCTGGTGTATCAATCACATAGACTTCTGTATTCTTCCATGTATAGTTTGCCTCTTTTAAATAAATGGTAATTCCATGTCCTCTTTCTTGTTCATCATAATCTAAGACTGTATCTTGATGATCAACCCTACCCAATTTACGAATCACCCCACTATGAAACAACATGCTTTCTATGCATGTTGTTTTTCCAGCATCTACATGTGCAACTATACCTATCGTTATCTTTTTCATTGTTTTATTAATCTTAAATCTGTTCCACAATATGGACAATAATCTGTACATGAATCATTCAAGGTTAAATGATTACAATTTGGACAATAATAATGACCATCTTTCTTAATCCATGTATATCCATTTGTTTGTCTTTGTTTACATTCTTGACGTTCTTTTTTCGCAGCATTTTCTATACTAAAAGATGCATCTTGATGATTGATTTGATACCAATGTTCATAATCATGATATGTCCATATCAATCTTTCATTTTCTCTTTGTTGAAGAATGGATTCTTGTTGTGCTTCTTGTAGTTGTTTTTGTAAATCTCTATATTTATTCAGATCTTTTGCGTCTTTATAATTTTCATATTTCCAAAAAACACTTCTTAACAGAGAATCTTTCAACATGTTCCTTGTTTCATTTGTAATAGCTTTCTTCTTTGCTTGTTTGAGTACTTTTAGCTCTGTACCAACAAGGATTCCACAATATGGCGGAATATAATTTTCCCAAGTAGGATGTTTTGCGTATAAAGATTTCGATACAACCAAATAATTATAATCACCATAAAAAGATTTCTTATTGTCTGTTTTCAAATCAGATAAGGTCACTTTTAATTCATAACATTTAAAGACCTCATTTGCATCCATCGTCATATAGTCAACGATTTCATTACCAAGTCCATCTTTATGAAAACCAATCGTTACTTCTTCGCAACCATATTCACGTTTCTTTTTACTGACTACATTTAAAGCATTTTCTAAATCTAAAGTTTCCTTTGTCTTTGCCATATTTACACTAATTCTCTATCACTGCCTATCATTAATACATTTTGGATTTCATACGCACTTCTATCATCTTCACAAGGTATCATTACAGTATGTTTAAATTTCTTTTGAAGCATCTTCCGAAAGGTATTTCCTTTTTTCGCTAAAGGTCCAGCCAGAGCAGTTCCTACATTCACAATATAAAATCCATTTTCTTTTAAAGATTGATAGATGATATCTGTTTCTTCTTCACTTCTACCTTGATCTTTCTTTCCAATAAATGCATCATTGATGATCAAATCATATTTCTTTTCTTGATTTTTTAAATATTGAAAACCATCTTCATTTAAAATATGTAATCTTTGTGTTTCTTCTTCACTTAATTGATGTAAACCAAAATATTGAAACGCAACAGAAATGATATCTGTGTTTGTTTCCGCAACTGTAATTTGAGAATTTGGATATTGATGAACATAATATTTAGGATACGCAAATGCACCACCACCAATCAAAAAAGTATCTTTGATTGTCTCATCCAATTGAAATACATAAGAAAATCTCTGCATATACGGAAACACTAAATCATAATATTTAGACGGATCTAAATACATTGCCGATTGATACGTTTCATTGACAACTAAAAAACATACAGCTTCATCATCATATATAGTATCTTCAACTTGTAACAATCCATCACTTGTCTTTTTCTTAAAAATCACTGTGTTAGCCATGCATATATTTTAATACATCTTCAACAATGTTGGAATCAGATAACATCGTCACATATCCTAGTAGCGTATCTGCTTTTCTTTTCAACATTGAAGCATGTGGGTTCACATATGTTCTACATTTATATTTTGCGTTTTTGGCTTCTTGGATCAAATTCACTGCACTTGAATTCCCATCTAGCGCTAAAAGAATTGAATCCCTTCTCTTAAAGATTTCATACGCAATGGATTTATAGCTTCCCATCCAGCTCGCTTCAATTGCCACACGAACATAAACATGATTCTTTTTTATCAAAGATAAAGTATGTTGATCAATATTAGATGGTACAAAAGCATAGATTTCAAATTTATCATGATTATGATCCAATAAATATTTTTCATAAGCCTTCATAGAAGAACCAATCACAAATACAATTTTATTAGGATCAGCTTTTTCTAATAACGTATCAATAAATCTACAATATGTAGAATTCATACGTGTTGTATGCATATTATTATTAAAGCTACCACCCGCAATAATAACTGCTTTCTTATCTACTGGAATCGGTTTAATTTGATCTTTTAATACAATAGATGCATCAAACACTTCTTCTTTTAGTTCTTCATTTTCTTCCACAACATATTCTTGCATACGTTTTTGATAATATTCACGCATTGTCTGATGTTTCAATTTTTTCTTCAATTGTGATTCTTTTTGATAGAAACTATCAAAAGAAGCTTGGATGATATTCTTTTCCACATCGCACATCTTCTTTAGATCTTGGTTTGTTAGATCCAAAAGTTTCTCTAAACTCAATTGTTCATCAATACTATTTGTTCCATATAACGCACCACCATCACTACCTTGTACACAAGAAATATCATGATGTAGATATTGTTTTAAAGGATACTTAGATACATCAGATAGATTATTCAAACGTATATTTGAAGTCATTTGAAACTCTAAAACAACACCTTTTTCTTTAATGTAGCGCATTAGATCTCTTCCTTTTTGACTAGAAAGATTGGCAGTATACAAACCATGTCCAATACGAACTCTTGGCATTTTTTGATTTTCTTTCAAAGATTCTTCAACACAATGAATACTGTTATATACATTATCTTTCAAAGAATCATTTTCTCCAGCATGGATTCTTAACACAAAAGTAGGATCAAAACCTGCAATGTGTGTTAATGCTTGTATCAATGGTTTTAATTCTCGAATATCATTGATTTCTTCACCAACGATATCACTTCCCGCAACATATGGATCATCCATTACCCCATACAAAGCTCTCAAATTATCTTCATAATCATTTCCATGAATTGCATCTCTAACGATTGTTAAAGGAATTCTTCTAAATGAGGCAAGAAAACGAATCATTACACCTGTTTCTTCAAATATGGTTGGCATCACTTGATGCACTTGTTCTAACATATCAATAGATGCTTCTTTTTTTACTAATGTTGTATCTGATATCTCAACATAATTCACATCAAATTTCTGATACATTCTTGCAATCCATAACAATTTATCTTGAAACAAAGTATTATTTTTATATACAGGATGTTTTAAATCTTCCTCCATTTGTTTTAAGATACAAACGATATCATGATCTGGTATATCATCTATATGTTGATAAGGTGAATCTGTATCAGCCTTAACACCTTTTGTAAAGACATAACGATATAAATATACTTTCTCAAGATTTGTAAAAACAGCTTGCCCATCTTTCATGACCGCAAGTGAATTTCTAATTTTTGGAATATTATAAGAAGCATTCTCAATGTTATTTAAAATGAGATCTCTAAAATTAATATATGTATGATCATCTATCTTGCGATCTAAGTATTTTCCTTGTAATGAAGAATCTTTATATTTTTCGGCAACTATTTTTCTTTGTTTTGATAATTCTTCTAATTGTTTTGGTGTACATTCTAATTTCAATTTTTTTATGTAATACAATGGATAACGAATTTGATGTTTGATACCTAATGCAATCAACATATCTCCAGTCAAATTCGCATTCATATGTGTATGTAGATCTGTATGAAATTTATTTTCTTTTAAGATAAATGTCTTAACAATCGTTTTTTTGAAATCCAAATGATAATTCTTTGTCTGTGACATCAATGTCTTAGAAATAGCAGGAATAGATGCTTTTCTTTCAATTCTTCCATCTGGATAGATATTCGCTATCTTTGTATCTTTTAAATGAAAGATATAAACAAGCTTTCCTTCATCATTGTAGTAACATGGTATCTCTCCTTGAATGAATTTATACCCTTTTTCATCATATGAAATATCTAAATCACATAATTTAGATAGATTTGTAATCAAGTTTCCTGTTGTATGATTTGGTGTTTTTAATTGATAAAATAAATGATCGTTTTCTTGATATAAATCAACAATAATATCCTTTTCTTGGTCTAAATAGAAATGTGTAAAATACTTCATAATGCCTCCAGTTTTGTGCTATTCTACAACTCCAAGCAAAAAAAAGGAAGGAAAATTTCCTTCCTATGATCATTACTTAATGATTGGTTCTAACCATTCTGTTGGATAATCTTCATATCCAAGAATCTTACAAACTGTAGAAGCTACGTTCGCTAGACCAAAATCACCATCTTTGCATTCTGTTCCTTCTGGTCCATTGTATACCGCAAATGGTACAACAGCTAAGGAATGAGATGTCTTAGGATTACCCTTCTTATCAATCATTTCATCAGAGTTACCATGATCTGCCATAACAAGTAATGTATAATCATACTTCATACAAGCATCCATGATTCTTCTCAAGTTCAAGTCTACAGATTCTACACCAATAATTGTAGCTTCGTAGTTTCCTGTATGACCTACCATGTCTCCGTTAGGGTAGTTACATCTAATGAATTGATATTTGCCAGAAGCAATTGCGTCAACCATCTTTTCTGTAACTTCAGTAGCTTTCATCCAAGGCTTTTGATCAAATGGAATAACATCTGATGGTACTTCTTCCCAATCTTCTAATTCTTCAGAGAACTTATCAGAACGGTTACCATTCCAGAAATATGTCATATGACCAAACTTTTGTGTTTCACTAACTGCGTATGAATGAACACCTTTGTTTACTAAGAATTCAGACATTGTATGTTCAATGTGTGGTGGTTCAACTAAGAAGTTCTTTGGTAACTTTAAGTCTCCATCATATTGAAGCATACCAGCATAATAAACCTTTGGCTTCTTTACCATGTCAAACTTATCAAAGCTATCCATGTAATCAAAACACTTAGAGAACTCAACAGCTCTATCACCTCTAAAGTTATAAAGGATTACGGAATCACCATCATCAATTGTTCCAACAGGTTCATCACCATTTGCGATAACAAATCCTGGTAGATATTGATCAGTATAATTTCCTTCAGCTCTATAAGTTTCAATAGCTTCCTTACATGATGCAAATTTTCTACCATCACCCATTACATGAATGTGCCAGCCTCTTTCAACCATAGACCAATCAGCTTCATAACGGTCCATTGTGATTTCCATACGTCCACCACCAGAAGCAATACATCCATGGAATGTATCATCATTCAATTCCGCAAATACACCTTCTAATTCATCAACATATTGTAATGCACTTGTTTCAGGAACATCACGTCCGTCTAATAATGCATGTACTCTAACTTCCTTAACACCTTCTTTTTTAGCTTCTTTAACCATCGCAATCAAATGAGAAATATTAGAGTGTACGTTACCATCAGATAACAAGCCTACAAAATGTAGTTTTCCATTATGACTCTTTAAGTAATCAACAGCACCTGTCCAAGCACTTGCTTTATAAATATCTCCACTTTCAATAGATTCATTAACAAGTTTTGCACCTTGAGAATAGATTTGACCACAACCTAATGCGTTATGACCAACTTCTGAGTTACCCATATCATCATCACTTGGTAAACCTACCGCAACACCACTTGCCTTGATTGTTGTGTGAGGCCATTTTGTCATTAATTCCTCAATCTGAGGTTTGTAGGCATGCATAACTGCATTACCGTTGTCTTTGTCAGTCCAGCCTACGCCGTCCATGACAACTAATACTACTGGTTTTGCCATAAAAATTTTCAATCTCCTTTTTCAGCATTTTAAATATAGCATGTTTTCCTTAAAATGACGCACTGAATTCTTTAATCTTTTGAAATTTTTGATGTTTCTATCATGAAAGTAACAGAACCATCTTGTCCTTGAGATAAACCTGTATAGGAAGAATAAGAAGCATCCGCTTGTTTTAAAAGTTGTATTTTATCTAACAAACTAGATAATTCTATCCCACCTTTGTCCTTTAACTTCTGTAATCCATCTGCATTTAATTCTTCTATTCCTTTTTGAAATTCATTAAATCCATTAGATAATTGAGACATTGCCTCTTTGATGGATGTATTATATTGCGTTGCGGAATTCAAAGCTGTATATAGTTGGGATATTCCATCATTTAATCCATCAATTCCTAGAGATAATACTTTCGTACCTTCAGATATAGAATTAGTTACATCTTGTAATGATTTTAACTTTTCTTTTATCTCATCTACATTTATGCTTGTTGATTTTGTATTGATATCTTGTAAAACAGTGATCAATTGTTCCTGCATTCCACAAATCGTTTGATTCATTGCATCAAATTGTTCTTGAATCAATTTCTTTTCTTCATCCGTTAAATCTTTATTTTCTAAAATAGAATCTAATGTTGTTTCAAATGCAATCAAGGATTCAGAAACTGTTTGTAAAGATGAACTTAATGTTTGTAATGTATTCAAATCATTTTGTATTTCTGTCATTACAGTAGAAGACATTGTATCAACATCTATACTTTGAAAAGTATCTGATAATTCTTTTGTACCTTGTACTAAAGTAGATGTGTTTTCATTAATTTGATTCGATGCATCTGATAGTTGTTGAACACCACTAGTCAATTGTTCAATACCATCTAGATATCCATTCATACCTTCTTGTAATTTGGAGAAAGCATCTTTTAATTTTGATCCACCACTCACCAAAGAATCCCCAGCTTCTCCTAAATCTCGGAAATTATCTGATAGATCCTGCAAGTCATTTAAATCTTTATCTTCTATTTCACTGAATATTCCATTTGAAATCAATGTTTCTGTAAAGTCTAATGTAAATGCATCTGTATCTGCTTCTACTTCTACTGTTTCTGGAATTTCTAAATCAATATCTTCATAACTTGATAAATTCAGATCATCTTTTAAAGAAGGAAATGCATATCCTAATACGATAGCTGTTCCATCTGATTCCGATACTTTTCCATGATTCACCCTAATATTTGAAAAAAGATTTGTATCTAACATCACAATCGAAGCACATACAAATGGAACATGTACAGATTCATAACTCATTTGATTTGTATATTCAAAACAAATCTTGATATGTCCACTTTTCCCAGCAATTTCATCCACAGATATTTCATTGTCATCTAAGTAATAATGAATCTTTAAATCAATCGGTAAGTTATTATCACTTACTCCTGTATAAGAAATATCATCTCCTAAATTCTGCCAATAGATTTTTCCATCCTTTTGTTCAAACTGTTCATCACCTTCACTATTACTAATATCTGTAACATTAGAAACATCTTCTATGACCTTGTCAGAATTAATATTTGATAATTTTGTATGAACAGTTGTTTTTACAGGTGTTCCTGTAGCATCCGCTTGTATATTTACTGTTTCATCTTTCTTAGAAGGAATCGTCGTTTCACTACCATCATATTGCCACTGTATTTCAGTCTTAGAACTTGTATTTATGACTGTACTTTCACTTTGTTGCGTACAACCAATCAACGTACACGAAACAAATATACTGACTACTATTTTTGTTAACTTCATATTCCCTCCTACTCTACATTTTTTAACGCTTGATCCATTGGAATCTTTTTTATCTTCTGTATTTCAATGATTGCGACAATCAAATAAGACAATATCCCTAACACGATCATTTCTAAATAGATTTCGGGTTGGATTTCTATCAAAAGCCACCCACTCATCATTTCTTTCAACATCACACGATAGATTTCAACTAGCATTACACTACAGATTGGAATTGATAACAAAATACATAACACCGTCGCAATTGTCATAGAATGAACATACAATTTTGATATTTCTAGATCGTTATAACCTAATATCTTCGTCATAGAAATAGATTGTGCATTCTTTTCTATCACGATCTTACTTAATAAATACATCAATATCACAAACATACCAACACAGAATCCATCAATCAAATACATCATTCCACCCATAGATACCGTCAATTGTCTAGATACTTTCGTTAAGGAATCATAATCAATCACTGATCCAATATATTGTTGATCAATATCTGTAATTTCTTCATTTGAAAAATATCCCGCAAAGAAGTCATCCGATAAATCAAAAGTTTCATTCAACATTTCTTTTGGCATAAATACTGAAATAGATCCTTTATAATCTATGATTCCATCAATTGTGAAAGTATAATTTTGATCATCATATTCTTCTACTAATGTTATTTGATCACCTGCATGTAAATCATACTTATCTGCATATAGATATGAGATATAAACACCTTGTGTAGGTAATTGTAAATACTTTGAATCTTCTTCGATTCCATATAACATGACTTCATCTGTTTTATAAGATTCACATTTCACTGTATTCAAAGTGTATGCAGAAAATTTTTCCGCATCTGTTTGATTTGTTTCAACAGCCTTAGAAAACTTCATCAAATTGACCATACTTTCTAATCTATGATTCTCATCTGTCGCTTGACTTGGAACAGATAAAATCGTTTGATATCTCGCAATTAAATTTTCAGCCATCGTTTGTTGATAATTGTTCAAGATATCTGGCAAAGCTAAACCAAACATCAATAAAATATTTCCGAAAATAATTCCAATCAAAAGAATCAAATAATTACTTTTATTCTGTAAGTTGATACGCAAACGAAATCTAGAAAAGAATGGTAACTTATGATTTAAATGAAATGCTTTCTTCTGCTTCTTTCTGTTAAAATCATGTCTCAAAAACTTCAATGGAGATAAAGATAAATTTCTTCTTAATACGACCCACGTAATAAAAGCCATGATCAAACAAGGAACAAGTGTCGTTTTCATAAAAGCATTCGCATTCCATATCGTCTGATATGTCGTTAAAGAATAACTTCCATAATATAGATTTGCGCAATAATCTTTTAATACCGTATAGCCCAATATATTTCCTATCAAAGCACTGATCAAAGTCACAAGAATTGGCATTACCATGTAATGACGTACAAGTTCTTTTACTTGATAGCCTGAAGCTAACAATGTTCCAATGACATTTGATTCTTTTTGAATGGTATCACGAGTTGTAAGTGCAAAAACAAACGCTATGATAATCATTACAATATATAAGAATACGACCATCATCGCACCATCCCCTCCCATATCTTCACCAGTAAATGTAATTGCCTGATTTTGATAACGAGGAATGTAAGATTGAACAGATACCACATCTCTCATCGCACTTAAAAGAGCATCTGAAGTATCTTCTTCTTTATCGCTTCCAACAATCGAAGAATCTTGATATGTCCATGCATAATTCCATGTTTTATATTTTTCTTCATATGCATCAAATGTACTTTGCGGAACGATTGCGACTCCAAATTTCACTGCGTCAAACATCAAATCATGATTATTTTGAAATAATGCACTATAATCACTTAACGCAATCAATCCAGTAATTGTATATGTTTTTCCATTTTGTTCTTCCAATGTATCTCCAATTGAAAGGTCATTATTCACTGCATACATTCGATCAATCGCAATATCTCCATCTTCACTAGGATAAGAACCATCCATCAAACATTCTAAATTTACTTCTGTTCTTTTCGCAAAGATTCGTATTGTTGTATCATTTGTAAACTTTGTCTCATATCTAGTTAGATCATATATTTCAATATTATTTTTTTCTAACAAAGTACGTTGAGATGCACTCATTTTTCTTTCTGTTATAAAGTTTCCATCTTCTACATGATATTTTTCAAAGCTTGTTTGATAAGCTTGCATCATAGATTCATCCGCAACTTCAAATCCAGAAACAACACCAATCGTAAGTACTAACAATAAGAATATAACAATATATTTCCCTAGATCATCTTTCAATTCTCGCAAATACCTTTTTCTTAATGGATTTTTCATAGTTACCACTCCAAATCTTCAGCTTCTACTTTAGAAGAATTTGTGATAACAGAACGAATCTTTCCATCTCTTAATTTCACAACTTTATCTGCCATATATTGAATTGCGGCATTATGTGTAACCATTATGATTGTATTTCCATATTTCTGATTCACTGTTTCAATTAATTTAAGAATTTCTTTACTTGTCGCATAATCTAAAGCACCAGTTGGTTCATCACAAAGTAAAATATCAGGATTTTTAATGATTGCTCGACCAATAGAAGTTCGTTGTTGTTGTCCACCTGATAATTGATTTGGTAGCTTATCTTGATGATCACTTAAACCTAACGTTTCAATTAACGAATCAATATCTAAAGATTTCTTTGATAAATATGCACCTACCTCTATATTTTCTCGAACCGTTAAATTTGGAATTAAATTATATTGTTGAAAGATATATCCTAAATGATTTCTTCTATATAAAGATATTTTTTTAGAATTCATCGTATTCATATATTCTCCTTGTATTGAAATCGTTCCTTCATCTGCAGAATCAATTCCACCAAGAATATTTAATAACGTACTTTTGCCAGAACCACTTGGTCCTAATAAAACAACAAATTCTCCTTTTTCAACATCTAAATTAATATCTTTTAATACTTCAATACGATTGTCATTTTGCCCATATGATTTATGTATTCCCCGTATTTCTAAAAACATATTTCCTCCGAGTTAGTTTTGTCTAACTATTTGTATTATATGATATTTGATTGATTTGTAAAGTTGAACACTTATTCATGTGTGCTATGATATTGGAAAAAGGAGAAATTCATGAACTATTTAGTTGTTTCAGACATTCATGGTGCATACAGTGGCGCTCAAGCAATCGAAGATGCTTTGAAATATCACAATTTAAAAAATATACTTTGTTTAGGAGATGTTTTATATCACGGTCCTAGAAATGAGCTACCTGATGATTACGCACCTAAAAAAGTAATTTCAATCATGAATCAATTGAAAAACAACATTATTTGTGTAAGAGGAAATTGTGAAGCTGAAGTTGATCAGATGGTATTAGAGTTTCCTTGTATGGCGGATTATAATATCGTTCCAATGAAAACGCATAAAGTATTTATGTCACATGGACATATTTATTCACCAAATAATCTACCAGCATTAAATGAAAATGATTGTTTTTTAAGTGGACATACACATATTCCAACAGCATATCAAAAAGATGGAATCTATTTATTAAATCCAGGTTCTATTTCTTTACCTAAAGAAAACCATCCTAGAACATACGCTGTATTAACAGATGATCATTTTACAATCTATACTTTAGAACATAAGGAGTATATGAAAATAGCATTTTAAAAAGGAAGTGATGAATTCACTTCCTTTATTTTTTCACAAAACCTGCCTTGTTTAACGAAAAATATACTACAGGCAATAATATTAAATGAATGATAATTGCGGGAAATGTAGAGATGAAATAGGATATAATCCATACTTGTAGTGTATAAGTACTACCTAACACGATACTTTGTACGATTCCACCAACAATCCTTCCACATAACATTGCGATAATCAAAGATAGATATACTTTCACTTGATCTTTTTGGTTCTTTAATACATTCATGAATATGCCAGTTACAAGTCCATATACTGGTAATTCAAAGCACATTCCAATCAATGTAGTTCCTTGTGGCATCCCATATAATAAATGATTTAATAAGGGGCAAATCAGTCCTACAACGATTCCTTCTACTGGTCCAATGACCAATCCTGTTAGTAATGGTGAAATATGCATTGGTGAAAATAGAACCCCACCATTTGGAATCATTCGAATGACTGGTGGTAGTACTAACCCCAAAGCAATCATCATTGCGGTCATTGTTAATTTTTTTGTGTTTTTCAATTTTTTTCTCCTAATATTTTCTTTCTCACTTCTTCAATTGATAAGTTATTTTCTTTCGCAATCTTTGCGAGATCTTCATATTCTAGCTTTTCGCGTCTTACATGATATCCACTACTCTTTTTTAAACGTATTGGGCCATATGAAGTGTTCATTGTTTCAATATGTCTTTCTAATGCATGTCTTTTACATGTTGATTCACGAATTCCTAGTGTAGTTAGATGTTGAAACATGAGTTCAATCATTTTTTCTTTATCAGATATTTTACACATACATGTAAAAACATAACCAGGACGATTCTTTTTCATATGAACTGGTGTTACGTATACATCTAAAGCGTGGTTTTCAAATAAAACATCAAACGCAAAGCCAATGTTTTCACTTGTCATATCATCAATATTACATGTCAATTCACATACTTCACCATCATCATCCATTTCTCCAAGAAATGCCCTAACACAATTTGCCGCTGGAAAGTCTTTATTTCCCATTCCATATCCAATCTTTTCACAGCACATTGTTGGTTGTGTCTCAAAAGAATTCACAAAATATTTTAGTAAAGCAGCACCAGTAGGAGTGCATAATTCTCCATTCATATTTCCTGCATACGAAGGAATTCCTTGAAGAATCAATGCGGTAGCTGGCGTTGGTACAGGTAATATGCCATGTGCACATTTCACCATTCCATTTCCTACAGCGATTGGGGAGGCTAGGATTCTATCTGCATCAATCATTTCAAATAAGATACAATTTCCTATAACATCCGCTATTGCATCTTTTGTGCCAACTTCATGAAAATGAATATTTGTGATATCCATTCCATGTACTTTACTTTCTGCTTTCGCAATGATTTGATAAACAGCTTTAGCGTCATTTTTTACTTTTTGACTAACTGATAAATTATCTATGAGTGAAGATATATCTTGTAGATTCATTCCATGATGATGTGCATGATGTTCATGTCCATGATTTTGAATGATAGCGTTTGGATAATGTGATGTAATGATCTTTCGTATTTGATTTTCTGCAACATCTACGTGATTATGATCATATACAAAAGACAAAATAGAATTGTCATACTTTACTTGAGAAATACCATCAATCTCTTCTATGTGATCTAAAATATGTTCTATTGTGTGATCATCTACTTTCTCAATCAAATATTGAAAACAAGCTTCATGTGCTTCAAATGACTTCTCTTCTTGTCCATTAATTAGCACTTGCATATGTGTACCTAGAATTCCACATTTATTAGATTGAACTGCAGAAAATTGAATTCCTTCTAATCCCAAAGAATTCATTTTATGAATAAATGCTTCTTGATCAACAAGTTCACTCAAAGCACCCATTAACATGTCACCTGCACATCCCATTTTGCATTCTAGATATAACGTTTTCATAAATACCTCACTCTAATGTATTAGCTACTTTTTCTAACCACTCTCGAATTTGAATATGTTGTGGGCATTGCACTTCACATTGACCACACTTTACACATGCGCTTGCGGCAGAATGTGGAACTTTCGTTGCGTTTTCATAACGCTTTTTCGCACCTTGTGTATCTTGATAGATCAATTCCAAATTCATCGCTTTAAAGATATCTGGAATCTGAATCTTCATTGGACAACCTTCTGTACAATAATGACACGCTGTACAAGGAACTTGTTCAATAGATTGTAAGATAGACATAGCTTGTTCTATCACTTTCTTTTCTTCATCAGATAATGGTTTGAAATCCTTCATATAAGACAAATTATCTTCCATTTGTTCTAAATTACTCATACCAGAAAGAACGACCATAACACCGGGTAAAGAAGCTACAAAGCGCACTGCCCATGAGGCTAGACTTGCTTGTGGATTCGCACTTTTCAATAATTCTGCAACTTGTTTTGGTGGATTAGCTAAAGTTCCACCTTTGATTGGTTCCATTACAACGATAGGTTTATGATGCTTGCGTGCAACTTCATAAACACCTTTTGAATCTACACTAGGATTATTCCAATCTGCGTAATTAATTTGTAATTGAACAAATTCTACATCATCATGTTTTGTTAAGATCTCATCTAACTTTTTAGCAGTTCCATGAAATGAAAAACCATAATGTTTAATTTTCCCAATTTCTTTTAATTCTTTTACATATTCAAATAAATTCCATTGTTCATATTTTTCAATACTATCATCATTAATTGCGTGCAACAAATAGAAATCGATGTAATCAACACCTTCTCTTTCCAATGAAATGTTAATTTGATTCTTTGCTTCATCAATTGTTTTTGCGGCATTCGCCATTAATTTTGAAGTAATGTAATAGGAATCTCTAGGATGTCTAGAAGTAATAGCCTTACGAGCAGCTTCTTCACTTCCATTATAAACATATGCAGTATCAAAATATTGTAATCCTTCTTTTAGAAATAAATCAGCCATCTGTGCAGTCTGTTCTACATCGATTACATCATTTTCAACATCCATTCTAGGCAAACGCATAAGGCCAAATCCGAGTTTTGGCATACTTTCTACAAACTTTTCGTCTAACATAACTTCCTCCTCACAAGAAATATAAACCTAAAGTTCACTTTAATTGCAAGTACATTTTAATTTATTTTCCCGAAAAGAAAAGCTATGCAAACATAGCTCTTAATCTAAAACATTTTTTGACCATTCAGCATCACGTAAAATAGCACGACCAACGCCAACAAGATCACATGCTTTTTCTTCCAATACTTTTTCTGCTTCTTCTTTTGTTGTAATACCACCAGTAATAAGTACTGGAATCGTAACACAATCTTTTATGATTTTTCCTACGTGAGAAAACCAACCAGGTGTTGTATTTCCTGGAATCATATATCCATTCATTCCACCTGATACATCTAATAGATCCACACCGGCTTCTTCAAATAATTTTGCGGCAATTCCAGCTTCTTCTTCCGTAGATCCACCTTCTTGATAATCACAAGCACCAAATCGATAGGCAATTGGATACTCCTCACCAACTGCTTTTCTTACTGCGGAAATCACTTCACATTGAAATTTAGTTCTGCCTTCCATTGTACTTCCAGTATATTCATCACTTCTATGATTTATTAATGGAGAATACATTTGGCAATTAAAATATCCATGTGCCCCATGTATTTCCACGCCATCATAACCAGCTTGTTTTACTAATAATGCAGAAGCTACAAATGCATCTTTGATTTCATTAAGTTCTTCTTTTGTAAGATTGTTAATATCTAATACAGGTTCTCCTGTTACTTCTTGTTTTGACTTGCATCCGGCGTGATTGATTTGTGCAAACACTTTTGTATTTGGTTGACTATGAATTGCGTCAACAAGTTTCTTTAATTCCTCTACATTTGCGTCTTTTCCAACAGATAATTGATTTTTACTTGCCTTACCATTTTTCATGATATATGCATGTTCTGTAATAATTAATCCTGTATATCCACTACGTTGTTTGTAGTATTCACATAATGAATCTGAAACTTGACCATTTGTTGATTTCTCTGTTGCCATTGGTGGTTGCACGATACGATTGTTTAATAGTAATTGATTGATTTGAATTGAATCTTTTAACATAAACTTCTCCTTCTTTAAAAAACAGTTTACTCAAGAAATAAAAAAAAGCAGTTAATATGCTCAACTGCCTAATAGTTCAAATTTACAACTGTCACTTCTGAATTTGTTCCAACACGAATTGGAGGACCATAATACCCAACACCAGCCGTCACGATTGTAGGTACACCATATAGTTCTTTATAACCATATCCATTATCATTGAAAAATGGAACAATCAAATTTCCTGGAAAAATTTGTCCTGCATGCGTATGCCCACAAAGGATCAAATCTGCACCATTTTCACTCAATTCTTCAAAGTCCCATGGTTCATGTTCCAAAACGATTTGGGTATAAGAAGAATCTGTATCCTGCATAACTTCTTTTGCAGACATTCTTTCTTCTGCACCTTCACCATTCTTTTCACCATCAACTCTGCCAACGACTTGAATCCCTAAATCTTTAAACGTTTGCGTTTCATCCGCTAACATATGAAAATTCGCTGCCACCATAAATTCATCCATTGTCTTAGGACGTATCGCAATTGTTGGATCATCTACAGAGAATCCACCAAACAAAGTTTCATTAACATCGTGATTTCCATATACAACATATGTCCCATATGTCGTTTTCATCTTTGCTAACTCAGCAGCATACAATTCTGGATTTTCTAATCCATCATAAGAAGAAGTAAATACATCGCCAGCAATCAATACCATATCCGCATTCTGTGCATTTACCATTTCTACCATTTTCTTTGTGAGTTCAATATTTGAATTTGTAGATAGATGTAAATCACCTAATAAAACAATTTTTAAATTTCTATTTTGAGAAGAAGACGTAGTCACATCATAAGTCACTAACTTTGGATCTTGTGCGTGTTTTGTACCGTAGATATTCACTAGTAAGCTTCCACAACAAGCTACACACAAAATCATTTTCTTCGCTTTATTTAGTTGTTCTTTATTTTTATGAAAAAACAAAAGAATAATTTCTCCAACCACAAGAATCATTGCGTAATACGCTAAAAAACCTAAGAAAATATTTCCATACTTTTGAAAAGTATATAATCCTTTATCTTCAGGTAAAAAAGCCCCTAATAGTGGCAAAGTAGCTAATACAAGATATACTATTAAAATAATACTTCTAATGCTTTTCTTAGCCCAATGAAATTTCTTTAAAAAATTTCTAGAACGTAATATTAAATAGATATTAATCAAAAGATACGCAGCTACTAAACTAAAATAATCTGTTTTCATTTTTCTTTTCTCCTGCACATTATTTTACACAATTCAAAAAGAAAAGACATCATTGTCTTTTATCATAGAACTTCTGATGTCTTTGTGCTAATCCCATTAATGTTCTTTCTGTACTTACAAGTATTCCTTTATATTCATCTTCATCACTTGCTTTCTTTAAGTCTTCTAATAGATTAGAAATTAATTTCGTAAACTCATTTTGGAAAAAGTCATTGTTTAAATGATAACTATGTTCAACCCAACCACAAAGCTTCATAAGGTCTTCTTTGATCATTTCTTCTGTCTTCCACATCATTATCTCCAATTAGTAAAAAATCTATCTTTATTCTATACCAGTTTTTTACCTTTTGTTAACATACTTCCTTGTTTTATTTGATTTTCTTTTAATTTATGACGGATTTGATTTAAAACAGCTCTTTTATCTTTTGACCAAGTTGGTGCTAATAATAACTCACCTGCACCATCACCAGTCAAACGATGAATGACAATATCTTCATTTAAATACCCAATACAATTCACAATGATATCTATATATTCTTCACGTGTTAAAACATGAAATATTGTTGGATCATTCTCATACATTCTTCCTAGATCACTACCTTTTAAATAATGTAGTAATTGTAATTTGATACCATCTATTTCTAAATGATTTAAATGTTGTATCGTTTGGAGAATATCTTCTTTTGTCTCATTTGGTAACCCAATAATAACATGTGTAATGACTGGAATATTAATAGAATGTAATTGTTTGACACATGTATCAAACACAGATAAAGGATATCCTCTACGAATGAATATTGCACTTTTAGAATGTATCGTTTGTAATCCTAATTCAACCCATATAAATTTATTAGGAAATTCTTTTTGTAGTTGTCGAAATAATTGTATTGTTTCTTCCTCAATACAATCTGGTCTAGTCGCAATGGAAATGCCCGCAAAAAGTGGATTTTCTAAAGCGGCCGAAAATAGAAAATAAAGTCTTTCAATCGTATCATACGTATTTGTATATGCTTGAAAGTAAGCAATATAGTCACCTTCATTGGCTTCTTGATGATTATAAATCAAATCACTTTTTTCTAACTTTTGCCCTTCATAATGAATCGCAAAATCACCAGAACCACCTTCATCACAAAAGATACAACCTCTCGTATCAATTTTTCCATCTCTATTTGGACAAGACATACCTGCATCTAAAGCTACACGATATAATTTTCTTCCAAATGTTTTTTTACAATAATCCGTGAAAGAATAATAATATTGTTTTTCCATATCAGATAAATTCAATTTCTTTCAACTTCTTTGCGGAAGCATATCCTTTGTTGTATAAAGCTATGATACTTTCTTTATCTTTTGTTAGAGTTTTCATGTTTCCTATATCATCTGGAGCTATGATACAAACCTTATTCTCTTTTTCTAGTTTTTGACATGCATCAACAGATTGATTGTATACAATGGATCTTGTTTGCATTGCATGTGCAGCATTTGGATAATGTAGTTTCAACAAATCCGCAATCACTTTATCATTTTTAGGAATCCTTCTAAAATCAGCAGGTCTTGTCAATATAACTACAACTTTATCGCAACCATCTTCAAATGCTTTTTGATATGGAACAGGATCACTTAATCCACCATCATAATATGGAATTCCATCTATCATATATGGTCTATTGACTACAGGCACACAACAACTCGCTTTAATTGGATCATAACAATCTTGTCTCATATCATATTTATGAAAATAATATGGTTTACCAGTATTAGCGTTCGTTGCGACGATCAACATTTCTCTTTTATCATCACGCATCTTTTTCCAATCTAATGGATAATCTCCATCATGATCAGATAATGAGGAATAAATATAATCCAATCCAATATAAGAACCCGTATGCACAAGATTCTTAATACTCATATATTCCCATCTTTGAAAATATTTTGTATAAAAAACGTAGTTTCTACCTCTTTGTTCAGCCATATAAGAAGCAACATTCGCTGCACCTGCACTAACTCCAATTGCATAATCAAAACGAATTCCTTGATCCAAACAATAATCTAATACACCAGCACCAAATGAGCCTCTTAATCCACCACCAACATCAATCAATCCTATTTTCATAAAACCTCTTTTCTCTTGCAAATTATAATGACAAAATCATTTTATACATCCTAACAATCTTTTAAATCTGTCTATTTTTGCGGACCTTGTTCCAAGATTTTATTGAACTTCGTTACAAAAGCAATCGTTGTTATGGTTGCAGCTAAGATATCACTAATTGGTTCCGCAACAAAAACACCAAACACTTGATCTTCAAAAAACAATGGCAATATCAAAATCAACGGAATTAAAAGAATCAACTTTCTTAATACTGCTAAGAAAAGAGAAATCTTTGCTTGAGAAAGACCAACGAAACTGTTTTGACAACTGATTTGAAAACCAGTTGCGAAAATACCAATCATATAAATTCTTAAAACATGAGCAGTATAATCTGTCAATGTTGCATCAGACGTGAAGATACCCGCAAATACTTTAGGGAATAACATCATCAAAGCCCAAAATACAGTTGCGTATGTCGCACATACACAGAATTCCGCAAAGAATGCTTTTTTGACTCTTTCATTTTTTCTAGCACCAAAATTAAAGGAAATAATCGTTTGACCACCTTGACATATTCCTTGTAGAGGCATGGAACAAAGTTGCGCAACACTCGTAATGATCGTCATCGCACCTACTGCTAAATCTCCACCATATTTAGATAAAGAACTTGTAAATGTCATAGAAAGAATACTTTCAGTCGATATCATTACAAATGTAGAAATACCTAACGCAAGACAAGGAAATAGTATTTCTTTTTCAACTTTTAGATTCTCTTTTCGTAGATGTAAAATCGTTGATTTACCAGTTAAAAATACCAAGATCCAAATTGCACCCACAACTTGTGATAATACTGTAGCGATAGCAGCACCTTTAACTCCCATATTAAATACAAAGATAAAAATCGGATCCAAAATAATATTGATCACTGCACCAATGACTGTTGTTAACATACTTGTTTTCGCAAAACCTTGTATTGTAATAAATGGGTTCATTCCCATAACAATTAGTACAGCACCTGTTCCTAAAATATAAATTCTTGCGTATTCTAATGCATATGGCAGTGTAACTTCACTCGCCCCAAATAAAATTAATAATTGTGGTGCAAAAATATAAAACACAATTGTTAGAACAATTGTTAAGAATATTGTTAATGAAAAACAATTTCCAATGACCTTCTCTGCTTTATCATTCTCTTTCGCACCTAAAAATATTGAAGCACGTGGTGCACCACCAGAACCTGAAAACATCGCAAAGGCATTAATCATCATTAATATTGGTGTGAATAATCCTACTCCCGTTAAAGCAGATGCACCAATATTTGGAATATGTCCAATGTAGATTCGATCTACGATGTTGTATAAAAGATTTACGATTTGTGCGATGACTGCTGGCACTGCTAAAGAAGCTAATAGCTTATATATACTTTCTGTTCCTAATTTTTCTTTATTCATATGATACCTACTGTTTATTTGTTATCTTTGCGACATTTTTGATTTCAATCGAAATCGTTCCATCATCTTTTTTTCTAAATTCAATGAAATGGCTGTTTTCGGAATATTCTGTTGGAAATGATAGTTCAATTCCTGTATCTGTTTTAATTTTTTGATTTTTCAATTTTGTTGTGACGTATTGTTTTGGAACTTCTACTTTTTTTGGAATCTCATGTTCTAAAGATGTCGAAATAAATGCATCTTGCATTGTATCTGTCTCATTAAATACATGCATCGCTAAATCTTCTGTCGTAATAGGCGTTTCTTCTTCAATACTTTCTTTCACATAGTTTTTATACTTTGATAATAGTAATGTTGGATTCGTATCTGTTTTAACTGCAACTTCTTTTACAACTTCATTCACTTCTTTAAATACTTCTTCTTTACTCTTTTCACATGTACAATCTAGTATCATTTCTTGTATCACTTCAATATCTTTTGTTCCCCAATCTGTTTTATCAACAAAAGAAACATTCATATTGATTAAATTCACAAGCGCAAATGTAGAAGGTTTTTTTGTAGCAGAAGGCAACAAAGAATGTTGTTGTGTAATTGTATTGGAAACAATTCCATTTTCTTGTTTTGTGAAATGTGTATAAGCACTTTGATTTTCAAGTAAAACAAAGGCAATATATGGAACTTCATCATATGAATAATCCATAAATAAAACATCATATGTTTTTATCTCTGCATTCTTTAAATACCCTTCTAATCTATTAGATATATTTAAAGAAAGATCTACAAAGTTAATATCTTTATTTTGATAAGTTTTTAAGAGTGATAAAAATTGACTTTCTTCTTGAAAATAGCCTTCTTTACTTCTTGTATCACTCATGATTTTTGTAATTTGTTTATTTACATAGGATTCTATTAATGTATCTTCTAAATTTAATGATTGTTGTGATAATACTGTTTTATCAC
>CAVHRL010000019.1:0-28014 GCA_963638375.1 Lachnospiraceae bacterium | reverse complement strand
ATTAGAATTCTTTATCATTCATGATTGGAATGATCTTAAAGAAGGATGTTTTCATGTTTTAGAACCTCATACAAATGAAAAAATAGAAGTTGAAGAAATTGATATGATGTTAGTTCCATTATCAGCATTCGATTTAAATTTTAATCGTTGTGGTTATGGAAAAGGATATTATGATTCTATTTTAAAACGTTGTTCTTTAAAAATAGGATTAGCTTTTTTAGAACAAGAAGTTGATGAAATTGAGACAGAACCATTTGATATCAAATTAGATGATGTGATTGTTGGATAGCTTGTTTTCTTATATGCAACTTACACTGCCTTGAACTAATCGTGTTTTTCGCATAAATTTGCGCTTTTTTTTATAATTGTGTAAAATGATAAAGTTCATGTAAACAAAAAGGAGGACAGATATGAAGAAAAGATTAATTAAACTTATTCCAGTAACAGCTCTAGTTCTCTATTTATCTGGTTTACAATTAGATGCGAGTGGCAACTTCACATTTGGAAATACAATGTCTTATACAAATGATACAGATACAGAATTTACAAATCTTGTTGATACAGAAAAACAAACAATGTATTTGAAGTCAGACACGAATGTTTTATCGGATGAAAGTAGTGTTTCTTCCACAATTGAAACGGATGGGAAAGGTACACAAGTACAACTCATTAGTGCCAGTGGTGAACTTTGTAAGATCATTACTCCAAGTGGTAAAGTTGGATATGTAAAAGTAGATAAATTAACAAGTAATGTTGAAACAATTTTTAATGAAGTAGATGAAACAAAATACGCTAGTGGTGATTTAGAAGTAAAACAATTACCACAAAGTGAATCAACAACTTTATTAACAAAGACAACAGATGATGAAATTCATGTCATTGGTACAAATGATTATGATTACTATGAAGTGGAAACAGATGGTGTCATTGGTTATGTATTAAAAGATGACTTAAAAGATGAAAAGACACCTGTACCTGTTGTTTCTTATGAAGATTATTCTGCAGTGTTTGCGAGTATGGGCTCTACTGGAACTCTAACAAAGGCAAGTGGTGTAAATTACTATGGTGGTAGAAGAGAAACTTATTATTCTTCTAATGTCTTGTATCATTATCTAACACCTACTTGGACACTAGATTCTGAAGGTTTCTATAGAGATGGTGACTATTATGTTGTTGCGGCAAGTGATATGCCACAAGGAACAACGTTTTCTTGTTCAAAGGGGGCATGTATTGTTTTAGATACTGGATGTCCTGCTGGAACAACAGATTATTATGTAGCGTGGTAATGGACTGGGAACAGTCCATTTTATAAAGGTATGGTATGAGTATGGATGATAAACATAAAATAGAAGAAGATGATTTTCTTGATTTTTCAGAAATCAAAGAAGAAATAACAGATGGACCAAGTGAAGAAGAATTCACCAAGGCAATCGATGCGATGAGTGAAACAGATCGTGATATTTTTGAAGATACTGGAATCATTCACATTGATCGTGATATGCCTGCAGAAACACAGGCTATGCATGTCATTCATCTTCAAAAACAAAACGAAAAAAGAAAGAATAAGATCATAACTGTTATTGTTGTTTTTATGTTACTTGGATTAGGTATTACATTTGCGGGAATCTATTTAAAAAATACAAAGGATAAAACTCCACAACGTGTAATGGATAGTACAGTAGAAGATGAAACTTTATTAGCAATCAATGAAACAACTTTCCCAGATACGATTTTTAGAAGTTATGTGTTAAAGAACTTTGATACAAATGGAGATGGTTCTTTATCTACAGAAGAAAGGAATTCTGTTATTGCGATCATTGCACCAGAAGATAGTTCGTTAACAAGTTTACAAGGAATTGAAAATTTCACACTTCTACAAAGTTTAACTTTTTTGAATTCTGGTGTAACAGATGTAGATTTATCATCTAACAAAAAATTAACATTTGTAGATTGTTCTTCTTCACCAGTTACAAATATTCAATTACCAGAAGATACAAAATTATCATGTGAATTAACACAAGAAGGTACATATACAACTTGTAAGATTAATGGATGAGGCATTTCATGCCTCATTTTACATAAATTTAACAAAAACTTTAACGAATCAAGATAGAACAAGAATGTCTGACAATTTAACATATTTTTAACAAAGAGGGAAAAAGTATGAATGAAAATGTAAAGATATTCTTTGGATTGATTGGTGGATTAGCTTTATTTCTATATGGTATGAATAGCATGTCTGACGCTTTGCAAAAAACGGCAGGCGAAAAGATGAAAAAAATTCTTGGCTTTTTAACTAAGAATCCAATCATGGGTGCCTTAGCAGGTGCACTTGTAACTGCAGTATTACAATCTTCATCCGCTACAACAGTTATGACGATAGGGTTTGTTTCTGCAGGATTAATGTCATTGCCACAAGCAATTTCTGTTATTTTTGGAGCGAATATTGGTACAACGATGACAGCACAATTGATGGCATTTAAGATTTCTGATTATATTTATCCAATCATTTTTATTGGATTTATGATGAACTTTGTTTCTAAGAATGAAAGAATCAAAAATATTGGTTTGGCAATATTCTCATTTGGCCTATTGTTTGAAGGTATTGAAATCATGGGAACAGTCATGAAACCATTGGCTTCTAGTCCATTCTTTTTAGATTTGATGGATAAAGTAAAAGATATTCCAATATTAGGTTTATTCTTAGGTGCAGGTATGACATTAGTTGTACAAAGTTCTTCTGCCACAATTGCGGTATTACAAAACTTTGCTTCACAAGTTGGTGCAGATGGTGTGCATAGTGTCATTGGATTGGCGGGTGCGATTCCAATTCTATTGGGAGATAATATTGGTACAACGATTACAGCTTTATTGGCTTCCATTGGACAAAGTAAAAACGCAAAGAGAACAGCGATTTCTCATAGTATCTTTAATATCACTGGAAGTATTGTATTTATGATGATCATTCCTCTTTTTACGAAAGTTGTAATGTTTATTTCACCGAAAGGGAATGAAGTAGATGTCATTTCTAGACAAATCGCTAACGCACATACATTATTCAATGTTGTATGTACACTTGTTTGGTTGCCATTAATTGGTTTAATGGTGAAAATCGTTACAACGATCATTCCTGATGGCAAAGAACAAGTTCCTACTGCTGGACAAACACAATATTTAGATGAACATGTTATGGATCAGCCAATGGTTGCGATGTATTTGGTTTCTGAAGAAAGTGTACGTTTAGGACAAAGCACAGTAGAAGTTTTAGAAGATTTAAAAAGTGCTTTACAACATGGGAAAGATTCTGAAGAATATAAAGAATTTCATCATAAGAGAAAACAAATTCATGATTTACAAGCACAGATTGCGGATTACATTACAAAGATGTTTTCCAATGGTAATATTACAGAACAACAAGCAGAACAACTAGCTGGATATTTGTATGTTACAAATAATTTGGAAAGAATCTCTGATCGTTGTAGAGATATTGATCATATCTTAAAAGAAACACATGCCGCAAATAAATCATTCTCTATGATTGCTAGTGAACAAATGGATAATACAGTAGAACGTGTTACAGATCTATTAAAGAAAGCAATGAATGCGATACAAACAGGTGATAGAGATAGTGCAAAAGAAGTTATCATGATTCGTAATGTACTAAGAAATGAAGAAAGAAAATATCACAAACAACATTTAGAAAGAGTAAAGAGTAAAGCTTGTGATCCTAGCTTACAAGTAAGTTATTCTACATTATTAGATAATTTAGAAAGGATGGCTGATGCATGTGCATGTATCGCAGAAGAAGCAAAAGATCATATTCAATTATTACAATTAGATCCTGATCATTCTTCTACAAATGTACAAACACAAACAGCATGAAAAATAGCGACATCTTTGTCGCTATTTTTTTCCTAATTCAATTGCTTTATGAATACATTTTTCATTTGCGTTATGAATGATATCTTGCATATTATCTTTTTTGAGTGATTGAATTGCTTCAATTGTAGTACCACCTTTAGAACATACTTCATTCATAAATTCATCTAATGGTTTATTTGCTTCTTTTTGTAATAATTTACCTGAACCAATGACTGTTTGAACAAGTAATGCTCTTGAGACATCTTCATCAATACCTCTTTGTTTTGCGTCTTCAATCAAACATTGTACGAAATAATATACATATGCAGGTGTAGAACCATGTACCGCAACGATATCATCCATTTGACTTTCTAATATGGTTTTTGTTACACCCATAGAAGAAAAGAGTTGGAATACAAAGTCATAATCATCTGCCTTACAATTATCAGATTTACATAATGCAGTAGATCCTTCATTGATTTGTAATGGAGTATTTGGCATTGCACGAATGATAGGTGCGTTATTTAATTTGGTTTGTAAGTATGAAATAGAAATGCCTGTAACAATAGATAAAATTGTATTGATATTACAATCTTTGATTTGTTCTAAAACAATGTCTACTTGTTGTGGTCTTACCGCAATCAATACAATATGGGATTGTTCAACTAATTCATGAATATCAGTTAAATAGTTATATCCTTCAATAAAACTATCTTGTTTTGCGTGATCGGATGGATCATAAACTGCAATGTTATAACGTTCAATATATTCCTTTCGAACTGCACCTTTCGCAATTGCACTTCCCATATTTCCTAGTCCAATAATTCCAAGTGTATATTTTCTAGTGATTTTCATAAAATTGCTCTCCTAAATCTATAATTATTTTATCGCATTAAATTCTTAAGTGTATCCTATTGATTAAATTCCATGTAAAATAATAGTCATGTATATCATTTCAGTTTGGATTGAACATCCAATTCGTACATTAGATCAAACATTTACATATCTATCTGATATTGAAGTAAAGCAGGGCTGTAGAGTTTCTGTTTCTTTTGGTAAGAAACAATTAACTGGTTTTACAGAAGATTGTATTTATACAGATGAAACAGAACAACAAATCAATGAGAGATTAAAGATTAATGCGAAATATATTACTTCTGTAATTGATGAAGAACCATTATTGAATGATGAATTACATGATCTAGCACTGTGGATGAAAGAAACAACATTATCAACAACAATATCTTGTTTTCAAGCAATGTTACCATCAATCATTAAACCAAAAGGGAAAATAAAGTCCGCAAGTGTAGAAAAATGGGTGAAATTAACAAGTGCTGAAGTTTCTTTAACACCAAAACAATTAGAAGTATATCAATATGTTCAAAATCATGGTGAAGTAAAATATTCATTATTAAGAGAACAATTCAAAACAATTCCTCATACATTAGTAGAAAAAGGTGTATTGTCACTTTTTGAAAAGGAAAGACATGGAGAAATGATTTCTAATGAAATCATACAACAACCTTATTCTTTACATGATAGTCAAAAGCTTGCAATGAAAGAAATAGAAGAAAGTGATGATTCTATATTCTTATTACATGGTGTAACAGGATCAGGTAAAACAGAAGTCTATTTACAACTTGCGAATCATCAACTTCAACAAGGAAAACAAGTATTGATATTAGTTCCTGAGATTGCCTTGACTCCACAAATGATAGAAAGAGTATCTGCACGCTTTTCTAATGCATTGGCGATCTATCATTCAGGATTAAATCCACAACAAAAATATGAACAATGGAAACTTGTTCGTAGTGGTGAAGCACGGATCGTAGTAGGAACAAGAAGTGCAGTTTTTTTACCTTTTCAAGATTTAGGTTTGATTGTCATGGATGAAGAACATGATGGTTCTTATAAGCAAGATGTTCAACCTTGTTATCATGCACGTGACATTGCCATACAAAGAGGTATCTATCATCATTGTAAGGTGATATTAGGGTCCGCAACACCTTCTTTAGATAGTTACGCTAGAGCGTTAAGAAATGTATATCATTTGATAGAAATGAAAGAAAGAATCAATGAAACATTGCCAAATATTCAAATTGTTGAAATGAAAAAAGCAATACAAAATGGAGAATCATTTATTCTTTCTAATGCTTTAAAAGATAAAATGCAAAGACAATTACAACAAGGAAAACAAGTTATCTTACTATTGAATCGTAGAGGTTTTCATACACAATTACGTTGTAAGTCGTGCAATGAAGTGATTCGTTGTCCGCATTGTGATCTAGCGATGAGTTATCATAGACAAATCAAGAAAATGAAATGTCATACATGTGGAACAGAAATCTATGTACCTAAAGTATGCCCACATTGTGGCGGTAGAGAAGGATTTACTACATTTGGTTATGGTACAGAGCGTTTAGAACAAGAAGTAAAGGAAATATTTCCGCAATATCACGTATTAAGAATGGATGCAGATACAACTTCTAGAAAAGATTCTCATTCTAAGATATTAAAAGCTTTTGGAAATCATGAAGCTGATATTTTATTAGGAACGCAAATGATAGCGAAAGGCTTGGATTTTCCTGATGTCACATTAGTTGGAATTTTGAATGGCGATGAAGGTTTGAATCGTACGGATTTTAGAAGTGCAGAAATGACATTTGATTTATTGATGCAAGCGAGTGGTAGAAGTGGTAGAGCTGATTCTAATGGTGAAGTAGTTTTACAAGTGTTTGATGCAAATCAATTTGTTATACAATGTGTTCAAAAACAAAATTATCTTCGTTTCTTCCAAAATGAAATGAATTTTAGAAAAGCGGGACAATATCCACCATATACATATTTGATATCTATTACGGTTTCTAGTACGAGTCAATTTAAAGTGGATTCTACATCATTATTAATTAAGAATTCTTTATTTGGTAATTTTAAAGTGATTGGTGTTGTATCTTTGTTGAAGATTAAAGATCGTTATCGTAGTCGTATTATTTTAAAAGGGAAGAATCTAGATGAAATGAGGCATTCGATTCAAACTGTTTTATTGAATGAAGAATTAGATCTTAATGCAATCAAGATTGATGTGAATCCTATGATTTTAGATTGAGAGAGGTTGTTATGAATACAAGAAAAGAAGCTTTAGATATTTTATATCAAGTATTTTCCAAAGAAGGATATGCTTCTTTGATCATGCGTGAAAAGAAAGATATTGATGAAATTCATATGCCATATATTTCTAATGTTGTTTATGGTGTCATTCGTAATTATCGATATTTAGAATATCAATGGAGAAGATACGCAAAAAGAACAAAACTTAAAACTGCTTTAGCGATTGATCTTGCAATATATGAGTTATTTTTTATGCATGGAGAAGATTATGCGATTGTAAATGAAGCAGTGAATCTAGTTCGAGATAATGAAAAGAAATTTGTGAATGCGATATTAAGAAGAGTCATTCAAGAAGGTGAAAATAAGAGTGAAGATATTTGTATTTATTATTCTCATCCAGATTGGATCTATTCTATGTGGAAGGCACATTATGGAAAAGAAATCGCTGATCAAATTTTAGTTGCTGATCAAAAGATTCCAAAAGTATATGGAAGAATCAATCCATTAAAATGTACAAAGGAAGAATTATCAAAGGATGAACAGATAACATTCCTAGATGATTATTTCTTTACTTGTAATAAACCAATTCAAAAATTAAAAGCTTTTCAAGAAGGAAAAGTATTGATCCAAAATCCATCATCATTTGAACCTGTTAAAGCATTAGATTTAAAAGATAATATGAAAGTATTAGATACATGCGCTTCTCCAGGTACAAAAACACAAATGATTTCTGCATTGATGCATAATACAGGTGAAGTTATCGCATGTGATCTATATGAACAAAGATGTGGTTTGATTGATACATTGATGAATAGGTGTGGTAATACAAATGTACATACGATGGTAAATGATGCGACAAAAAAACATTTTGAAGAAGAAAGCTTTGATCGCATTCTTTGTGACGTACCTTGTTCTGGATTGGGTGATTTAACACATAAACCAGAAATTAAATGGCATTTAAAACCGGAGAATATAGATGCTATCATTCAAATCCAACAGAAAATATTATCTATATCTTCTTTATATTTAAAGAAAGGTGGAATATTAGTATATTCAACTTGTACTTTAAATAAAAAAGAAAATACAGGACAAATCCAGATTTTTTTGAAACAACATACTAATTTTCAATTGATGGAAGAAAAAACAATTTTCCCTTTTGAAGAAAATCGTGATGGATTTTATTATGCAAAGTTAGAAAAAGTGCTTTGATATGTTAGAATAATAGGCGTATGAAAACAATATATGATTTAACTTATGAACAAATGCAAGAAATGTTGGTTGCACATGGACAAAAACCATATCGTGCAAAACAAATGTTTTCTTGGCTCTATAGAAAAAGAGTAAATAGTTTTGATGAAATGACAGATTTACCAAAATCTTTCATTGAAGAATTAAAACAAGAGTATTCCATTGAACCACTTAAAGAAATCCAAAGACAGGTATCAAAAGATGGAACAATTAAATTTTTAGCAGAATTAAAAGATGGATCGAGTGTAGAACTTGTATTGATGCATTTCCATTTTGGTGATTCTCTTTGTGTTACTTCTCAAGTTGGATGTAATATGGGATGTTCTTTTTGTGCATCAGGTTTATTGAAAAAACAAAGAGATTTGAGTGCAGGTGAAATTGTTGGTGAAGTGATGTTTGTTCAAAAACAATTGGATCTTGAAGGAAGAAGAGTAGATAACATTGTGGTGATGGGAACTGGTGAACCTTTTGATAACTATACAAATGTTATGGATTTCTGTTCTATCGTAAACTCTGATCTTGGTTTAGCGATTGGTGCAAGACATATTACGATTTCTACTTGTGGAATCGTCCCTAAAATCAATGAATTCGCTGAAGGACATTATCAATATAATCTAGCGATTTCTTTGCATGCACCAACAGATGAACTACGTAGAAAATTGATGCCAATTGATAAAGCGTATCCTTTAGATGTATTAATGGATTCGTTAAGGAATTATAGTGAAAAGAATCATCGTAGATTAACATTTGAATATATTTTATTACATGATGTAAATGATACAGATGAAATGGCAATTACTTTAGCGAATCTAGTGAGAGGAATGAATGCATATATCAATTTGATTCCTTATAATCAAGTTGATGAAAATGGATATATTGGTGTAAACGATAAGAAAGCCTTACATTTCTATGATGTATTGATGAAACATGGTGTGAAAGCAACTTTACGTCAAAAACATGGAGACGATATTGATGCGGCATGTGGACAATTACGTGCAAAACATGAAAGGACCAAACAATCTTCATGAAATACTATGGAATAACAGATAAAGGTCTTGTTAGAAAGAACAATCAGGATTCTTATGTCATTGCGACAAATCAGTCGAATGACATTTTTGCGATTGTTGCGGATGGTATTGGTGGAAACTTTGGTGGTGATATTGCTTCTAGAATGACAGTTCGTTTCTTCTCGAAAATCTTTTCAGAAACAGAAAAATTCACGAATGAAATGGATGCAAGAAAATGGATTACTTCCGCAATCAATGCATGTAATTTACAAATATTTGAATATGGTCAAACACATGAAAATTTAAAAGGAATGGGAACTACATTTTGTGGTGCAATGTTTACTTCTTTTGGTGTTTTGATTGTGAATATTGGTGATTCTAGAGCTTATGGTTGGTTTGATAATGGAAGCTTTAGACAATTAACAACGGATCATTCATTAGTAAATGATATGTTGATGCATGGAGAATTAACACCAGAACAAGCAAAAACATATCCAAAGAAGAATGTGCTGACAAATGCTTTAGGTGTTTGGGAAAGTGTAAGAGCGGATATTGATCTTCATACAGAAAGTATGAATGGATTATTATTGTGTTCAGATGGTTTACATGGATATGTAGAAGAAGAAAAGATACGTTCTGTTATTTTAGATAATTATTTAGATCCTTCATTACGTGCGAGAAAATTAATGAAGTGTGCATTAGATGAAGGTGGTTTTGATAATGTAACAGTGATTTTGATTGAGATGGATGGTGAACGATCATGACAGGAAATCGTAAGAATGTAATCGCAGATCGTTATGAAGTTGTATCTCATATTGGTCAAGGTGGAATGGCTGATGTGTTTTTAGCAGTGGATACAATTTTGAATCGTCAAGTCGCAATTAAAATATTAAGAGCAGATTTATCGACGGATACAATCAGTATTTTGCGTTTTGAAAGAGAAGCGCAAGCTGCAGCTGCATTAGCACATCCAAATATTGTTGAAATCTATGATGTTGGAGATTATAAAGGGCATCACTATATTGTTATGGAATATGTTTCTGGTAAAACATTGAAACAAGTCATTCGTTCTAGAGGCCCACTTGTTAATGAAGAAGCAGTGGATATCATGAAACAACTCTGTAGTGCGGTGAGTGAAGCACATAGTAGAGGTATCATCCATAGAGATATTAAGCCACAAAATGTCATTGTAAAAGCAGATGGTTCCGTTAAAATATTGGATTTTGGTATCGCAACAGCCAAAGGAAGTATGCAACTCACGCAAGCTAATAATGTTATGGGATCTGTTCATTATCTTGCTCCTGAACTAGCTAAGGGTGAACCAGCTTCTCCTCAATCAGATATCTATGCCTTAGGTATAGTCTTATATGAAATGTTAGCTGGAGATGTACCATTTAAAGCGGATCAAGCAGTTCAGATTGCGTTAAAACACATGAGAGAACCAATGCCTGATGTGCGTGTTATGAATGCTTCTGTACCACAAAGCGTAGCTAATATCATTACGCGTGCAACTGCCAAAGACCCAAATCATCGCTATCGTTCAACAAAAGAAATGTATCAAGATGTTTCTACATGTCTAAGAGCAGAACGTTTAAATGAAAGAAAACTTGTTCTACAAGAAAATCTTTCAAAACCAAAGAAAGAAACAAAAGTAGAACACGCACAACCAATTTCACAACGTACTTCACATCATAAAACTGATGCATATACAAAAGAAGAGCATAAAAAAAACAAGAAGAAAACAAAGCTAGTCATTGGAATTTTCTCAGTTGTGGTTGTTGTAGGAATCCTTGCGGCATTGTTATTTAATTTTTTGCCACATAATACGACAGTACCTAATATTGCAGGGATGAGCTTGGAACAAGCAAAAAAAGAACTAGAAAAGAATGATTTATCATTAGATGAATCTAATATTACATATGAATTAACGGATGGAATGGATGAAGGAACAATCATTTCTACAGAACCAGAAAGTGGTACAGAAGTAGAAAGTGGCACAGCAATCAAAGTAACAGCTTCTAGTGGTGTTGGAGTAACATGTGAAAACTATGTTGGAAGAAATATTGCGGAAGTAAAAAAAGAAATTAGCGAGAAATATCCAAATATGAATGTGAATATTGTTTCTGAAGATTCTTTACAAGATGGTGGAACGATCATTCGTCAAGAAAAATTGGAAGCAGGTACTTTATTTAATCCAGATAAACCAAATGAAATCACACTTGTTTATGCAACGTATCCTACAATTACAATTCCTGAAGATATTATAGGAATGGATATTCAAAGTGCTCAAAAAGAATTAGAAAGTATGGGCGCAGTCGTTAGAACAAGTAATCGAGATACAACACAAATGAGTCAAGAAGAATTAGATAGTTTAACAGCAGGTGTCGTTATTTATACAGATCCTGCTTCAGGAACTTCTTATACACAGAAAGAAAGTAATTTTATTACACTGTATTATTATTGATATGCAAGCAAGAATTATAAAGATCGTTTCCAAAGATTATACTTTGATGGATGAAAATAAAAATATTTTGAATGGAATATTAACAGGAAAGATTCGAAAACAAGTCACACCAGTAACAGGGGATATTGTTGAATGCAAAGAAGCAGATGGAATTTATACGATTGAAAAAATATTACCTAGAAAGAACTCTATGATTCGTCCTGCTGTGGCCAATGTAGATCAAGTTCTCATTGTGATGTCTGTAAAAGATCCTGATTTTTCAACTGCTTTGATTGATCGATTATCAATGTTGATTCAAGCAAGTGGAATTACACCTATTCTTATTATTACGAAGTGTGATTATGGAATTGATGAAGAATGTGAAAAACGGATTCAAGAATATGAAGCAGGTGAAATGAGAGTAATTCGTACCGCAAAAGGCAATTTGAACCCAGAAATTGAGGCTTGTCTAAAAGACAAGATTTCTGTCTTAACAGGACAATCTGGTGCAGGAAAAAGCACTTTATTGAATCAATTAAATCCTACATTTCATTTAGCGACACAAGAGATATCCAAAGCACTTGGTAGAGGAAAACATACAACGCGACATAACGAGTTGCATGAAGTTGCTGGAGGATTAGTTGCGGATACACCTGGCTTTTCATCCTTAGATTTTTCACATATCAATGCGGATGAATTAGGAAATTATGTTCCAGATTTTAAACCATATTTAGGAAATTGCAGATTCAATGATTGTATTCATGAAAATGAACCAGATTGTGCAATCAAACAAGCTGTAGAAGAAGGACATATCGCAAAAGAAAGATATAAGAATTATTTACAAGTATTACAGATGATTCATGATAGGAGGGAGAAATACTAATGATTATTGCGCCTAGTGTATTATCACTTAATTATTGTGATACAAAACAACAAATTGAAGAATTAAATCATAGCGGAGCACAATGGATGCATTATGATGTAATGGATGGTAACTTTGTTCCAAATCTTTCATTTGGACCAGATATCTTAAAAGCATTTTGTAAGATTTCTCCATTATTTAAAGATGTGCATTTAATGGTAAATGATCCTGTTTATTACGCAGATGTATTTATGGATGCTGGTGCACAATTGATTACATTTCATTATGAAGCTTTGCAAGAAAATCAAATCATGCCTTTGATTCATAAGATTCATGATAGAAATGTAAAAGTAGGTATTTCTATAAAACCAGATACACCAGTCAATGTGTTAGAACCTTATATTCCATATGTTGATTTAGTATTAATCATGTCAGTGGAACCAGGCTTTGGTGGTCAAAAATTTAGAGAGAACGCTCCAGAAAAAATCAGAGAAGTTAAACAATTGATTTTAAAACAATCCAATCAAGTATTGGTTGAAGTGGATGGTGGTATCAATGCGGATACTGCGAAATTGTGTGTAGAAGCTGGAGTTGATGTATTGGTTGCTGGAAGTTATGTTTTTAAAAATGATATCCAGAAAGCTGTGCAATCTTTATGCGAGTAAATATTGTATTAAAGTTGGCTGATCAAGTTCCGATGATGGATTGTGATTATATTGGTGCAGATAAAGGCGCTCTAACTTTAAGCAAACAAAAGATACATATGATTTCCGCAATTGGTGATTTTGATTCTGTAGAGAAAAAAGATCTAGCACAGATACGATCCTATTGTGATGAAATGATTTGTTTGAATCCAATTAAGAATGATTCTGATTCAGAAGCTGCATTAAATTATGCACTTGAAAAAGGCTATGATGAAATTGCGATGTATGGTGCTTTTGGTGGCAGAATGGATCATTCTTATTACAATATCAGACTTGCCTTTCTATATCCGAATTGTTTGACATTATACGACTCTTATAACAAAGTTTATGCCTTGAAAAAGGGTATTTATCAAATAAAAAGGGAAGATTATCCTTATATTTCTTTCTTTACTGATTCATACGCAAAGATTACCTTAGTTGGATTTGAATATACACTTGATCATTATGAAATGAATCAAAACACAATATTTACTTTATCCAATTCTATTTTAAAAGAAGAAGCTACCTTAATCATAGATGAGGGCATTCTTCTTGTGTTACAAACGAAAGATAAACAATAAAAAAAGATTCCATTAGGAATCTCTTTTTATTCGATTAAGCATTTACTGCTTTAGCGGACTTGGACTTGAGTGTCTTAAGTGCACGAGCAGAAATTTTAACTGTCTGTGGCTTACCATCGACAATCATGTGTACTTTTTGTAAATTCACATTCCATTTACGTCTTGTAGCACGTAATGAATGAGAACGATTATTACCACTTAATGCTTTTTTACCGGAAACGGCACAAACTCTTGACATACATACCCTCCTTCGTTCACAATTGCTCAAGTAGAATAACACGCTTTAAGTATTTTTGCAATAAGATATTTTGAAAATATCTTGATGTTTTACCTATTTTTAAATCATAAATTATGTTACAATTTTTTGTGTGTTTATGGATGAAAGGAGTTCTTCATGAGCGATAAACAAATTTTTGCGAGCGTAGAAGTAGCAGACCATGAGGTTCGCCTAGTTGTTGGAGAGTTTTTCAATACACGCTTCAATATTATAAAAGTAGAAAGAATCCCATGTTATGGACTTACTTATAATGAAGTTATTAATGGAGATGAAATTTCAAATGCTTTAAGAAAAGCAGCAAGCAGTACAAAACGTACAATTGGAGCTGAAATTAAAAAAGTTATTTTAGCAATTCCTTCTTATGGATTGAAAAAATATTCTTTAAAGTCAACAGTTGATGTTTCAGGTATTGATGGTGTTGTAACGATTCAAGATGTTAGAAATGCAATTCGCAAAGCGGAAAGTGTGAACATTGGAAAAGAATATGCATTGATTCAAACAGTTCCAGTTAAATATATCGTTAATGGAATTGCAACACGACGTATTCCACTAGGAGAGAAATGTACACAATTAACGATTGCGGTTGACTTATTATGTGCAGATCGTAAACTCTCTTATGATCTTGTCGGTTTTGTAGAAAAAGCGGGATTGCAAGTCTTAGATATTTTCCCTGATGTATATGCAATTGGAAAAGAGGCAGCGTTATTTGAACAAGCCGTTGAAAAACAAGTAATCGTATTGAAATTGGAAAGACAATCTACTGTTTTAGCTCTTTTCACAAAAGGAAAACTTGCGACAGCTGCAATTGTTCCTGCCGGTCTAGGTGATATGGTATCTCATTGTGTTGATCAATATGGCATCAAAACAAATGATGCGGTTGAACTGATGAAATATAGTGTTCGTTTTAACCAAAATACATATACGTCTAACCCAGTTCATATTTGGAGCCAAGATGGTGAGACAAAGACAATTACAGAAAAAGAATTTGTGAATTCTGTTCAAGAAAATGTTTCGATTTGGGTAAATACGATATATGAATCTTGTAAGGGTATCTTGCAAGCTGGGCAAACAACTGTTATTATTACAGGCGAAGGTGGCGAAACAGAAGGCCTTTCTGAGCTTGTTTCTAAAAAGTTAGGATGTAATGTAAAATGTTATATTCCAGATACTTTAGGCGGTAGAAACGCTGGCTTAACAGCTACACTTGGATTATTCTATGCATATCAAGATAAGCTACCTATTTCAGGATATATTGATGATAGTTTAGATATGGATGCATTTAAAAAATCCGTAAGTTACCGTGAAAAAAAGACGGAAACAGAGACAAAAGAAGATACTTTAACAAGTAAATTAAAGGGCTTATTCTTTGAGGATAAGAAGTAAGGGAGAAAAAAAATGGCAGATTTAGAATACAATCAAATTGCAAAAATAAAAGTATTTGGAATTGGTGGTGCAGGTAGTAACGCAGTAAATAGAATGGTTTCTGATGGGGTTCAAGGTGTTGAATTTTATGTAGCTAATACAGATCTTCAAGCTTTGGATGTATCTCCTGTAGCTAACAAGATTCAATTAGGAAAAGAAGGTTTAGGTGCAGGTGGTAACCCAGATAATGGTAGAAAGTCTGCAGTTGAATCTGAAGATGATATTCGTAAGGCAATTGAAGGTGCTGATATGGTTTTCATCACAGCTGGTATGGGTGGTGGAACTGGTACAGGTGCTGCTCCAATGTTCGCAAAAGTTGCTAAGGAATTAGGTTGCTTAACAGTTGGTATTGTTACAAAGCCTTTCTCTTTTGAAGGTAAGAAGAGAATGGTTCAAGCTGAACAAGGCTTAGAACAATTAAAAGAATATGTTGATTCTTTAATTATTATATCTAACAACAAAGTTCTTGAAGTTATTGGTCATATTCCATTTGAAGATGCATTCAAAGAAGCTGACAATATCTTACGTCAAGGTGTACAAACAATCACTGATTTGATTGCTGTACCAGCAATGATCAACTTAGACTTTGCTGATATTAAGTCTGTTATGGAAGGTCAAGGTTCTGCATTATTCGGAATCGGTATGGCTGAAGGTGATAATAAGGCTGCAGAGGCTGCTGAAAGAGCTATTCAGTCTCCATTACTTGAAGCACAAATCAAGGGTGCTAAGAGTGCTATTATCAATGTAACAGGTGGTGCTACAATGTCTGCATATGATGCAAGTGAAGCAGTTGAATATATTAGAGATGCTGCTGGTAATGATATTGATATTATCTTTGGTGTTGCAATCAATGATAAGATTGGTGATGCTTGTATCGTTTCTGTAATTGCTACAGGATTTGATTTACCAAAACCTGAAACAATTCCATCTGATGGTCCTGCATCTGAAAAGAGTCCAGTTGTAAATGCTGCTCCAGTTAGTGGTGTAGTTGCATCTAGTGATGACGATGATATTTCATTCGGTGGAGAAAGCAATAGTGATGATGACGATAACATCATCCCAAGCTTCTTTACAAGAGGTTAATTAGAGCTGTCAGTAGACAGCTTTTTTTTGAAGGTGAACTATGAAACATGAAGAGATAGCTGTAGAAAAAAGAAATCAAGGTTTTAATTGTGCACAAGCTGTTTTATGTGCATACGCAAAAGAATTAAACATGGATGAAAAACAATTATTTGTTTTAAGTGAATGTTTTGGATCAGGTTTAGGATGTACGTTAGGTAATTGTGGTGCTTTAAATGCAGCGGCAATGATTCAGTCTGTACTTTCTTCATCAGGTAATTTAGATCATCCTGATTCAAAAGCGAAAACATATCCTAAAGTAAGAAATATACTAAAACAATTTGAGGAACAAGTTGGAGCAATTCGTTGTAGAGATATTAAAGGCATCGAAACAGGTAATATTTTGTGTGAATGTGAAGATTGTGTTCGGATTGCTTGTCGATTGATAGATGAAGTAATGGAGAAATAATATGGCATTGTTAACATTGGATTTTGAATCAGAATATATGGGAAGTAATCAAAATATAAATATTATTCTTCCAGATAAACCTAGAGATATTTCTTGTAAAGATTTTTATGGAAATCATGAAAAATACAAGGTATTATGGCTTTTACATGGTACATTTGGTGGATATTCTGACTGGATTAGAAAGAGTAATATTGAAACGTACGCTTGTGAAAGAAACCTTGTAGTTGTGATGCCAGGTATTGGTAATGCTGATTATGAAAACTGGCCTACATTTACTTTAGGACTGAATGCAGAAAAATATATTACTGAAGAATTGATGCCTCTTGTATACAATTGGCTTCCTTGTTCGAATCAAAGAGAAGATAATTTCATTGCGGGATTGTCCATGGGTGGAAAGGGGACTTTTCATTTAGCTTTAAAATATCCTCATCTTTTTTCAAAAGTTGCCGTGCTTTCTTACTTGCCTTCTGATATAGATAAAGATAAACAAGAATTACAGGATCTATATGATAAACCAATAGATGAAGTGATTAGTGATAAAGATATCATGCATTCTAAACAAAGATTATACAATTGTATGCATAATATGGGCTCTGTTAATGCATATTTAGATTCTTATTACAATTTAAGAAGAAAGTTAAAAGAATCTGATTTGAAAAAATTGCCAATATTCTTATTTGCTTGTGGAACAGATGATGTCATTTTTAAAGATGAAATCGAACCATTTCAATCATTCTTAAAAGAAATAGGAATGGACGCTAAATGGACACTTGGACCTGGTAATCATGAATGGAGAGTTTGGGAAAGAGATATCCAAATTGCCTTAGATTTCTTTGAAGAAAATATGCAAGAGGTAAAAGGGAATGCATTCTAATGATTCTCTAACAATGAATAGATATAGGGAGGTTTATTTTTTGTGATTGATTTTTTACAAAATAATATCGTATTGACGATATTTCTTATTGGTGCTTTAGGGTATTTACTTGGCAGTATTCAAGTGAAAGGTATTTCTTTAGGAACAGCTGGTATTTTAATTGTAGCTTTGCTTTTTGGACATTTTGGTATTGTCACTCCAGCTTTTGTTCAAAATTTAGGATTGATATGTTTTGTCACCTCAGTTGGATTTATCGCTGGGCCTAAGTTCTTTCAGAATTTTAAAGGAAATGCGATTGGTTATGTGTTTGTTGGAATAGTAATCATCGTTGTTGGTGTTTTGACTTGTATTGCTGTTGTTAAATTTAGTGGAATAGGTGTTGATCTTGGTTTAGGATTAATGTCTGGTGCTCTTACAAGTACACCTGGTCTTGCGGCTGGAATTGAAGTAACTGGTTCAAACTTAGTATTAGTTGGTTATGGTATTGCGTATCCTTTTGGTGTTGTAAGTGTTGTGCTATTTGTACAGTTGATTCCAATTTTATTAAAAGTCAATTTAAATGAAGAAAGAATTAAATATTCAGCTGCGAATAATAGTGTGAAAACAATATTAAAAATGAATTTGTTTAGTTGTGATCCTAAAGGCTTTTTTGGATTCGCACTTGCAATCATTGTTGGTGTTTTGATTGGAAAAATTACAATACCACTTCCAGGTTCTGCTTCTTTTTCGTTAGGAATATCTGGTGGGCCATTGCTTGCAGGACTATTGTTTGGACATTTTGGTAGAATTGGAAAATTAAATATTAGTGTTGAAAACGATGTTCTTGTGACTTTGAGAGAATTTGGTTTGTCATTGTTTTTAATTGGTGCTGGAACAAATGCTGGTGAAGGCTTTTTGGAAGTTTTGGCAGAACAAGGACCAATTTTGTTTATCTATGGAGCTATCATTGCGTTAGTTCCAATGATCGTTGGATATCTAGTTGCTTCTAGAATCTTTAAGTTTAGCTTGTTTAATTCATTAGGATCTGTTTGTGGTGGTATGACTTCTACACCAGCACTTGGAATTTTGATTCAAGTCGCCCAAACTGACGACGTTGCTTCGGCATATGCTGCGACTTATCCTGTTGCTCTAGCGACCGTCGTGCTATTAACACAACTTGTAGGAGAATATTTAGTTTAACATTGAGCCTCATTTTTGAGGCTTTTTTGTTTTATAAGCAAAAGTGATTGATATCTTTAGAAATTTAAATTGTTCCTTCTTTTGCTTTTCATAAGATATTAATAGGAGGATATTTCATGAAATATACAAAACTTGGTAATACTAATATTGAAGTTTCACAAATCTGTGTAGGTGGAATGTCTTATGGAAAGGCATCGGAAGATTTCCATCAATGGACACTACCTTACGAAGATACTAAGAAGATGATTGATTATGCTTATGGATTAGGAGTGAATTTTATTGATACTGCTAATACATATTCTTTTGGTACAAGCGAAGAATTTATTGGTCAAGCAATCAAAGAATTAAATATTCCTAGAGATAAGCTCGTATTAGCTTCTAAAGTTTATTTTAATGAAGGACATTTAAGTAAAGAAGCGATTTTACGAGAAATTGATGGTACATTAAAAAGACTACAAACAGATTATTTAGATTTGTATCAAATCCATCGTTTTGATTACAATACGCCAATTGAGGAAACAATGGAGACTTTAGATGCATTAGTGAAAGTGGGTAAAGTTAGAGCTATTGGTGCTAGTGCGATGTATGGCTATCAATTTCATAATATGCAAATAGTTGCGGAAAAGAATCATTGGACACAATTTTCTACAATGCAGAATCACTATAATCTTTTGTATCGTGAAGATGAAAGAGAATTAATTCCTATTTGTAAGCAATATGGTGTGTCTTTAATTCCATATTCACCACTTGCGGGAGGACATCTTTCACATCTAGGTTGGACAAGTGATTCTAAAAGAAGTCAAACAGATAAAGTTATTCGAAATAAATATGATGCTTATAAAGAAAATGATTTAGAAATTATAGAAAGGGTGAATGAACTCGCTGAAAAGTATCAAGTTTCTATGACGGAAATTTCATTAGCGTGGTTATTAAAGAAAGGTGTATCTGCACCTATCGTAGGTGCTACAAAAGCACCACACTTCTTACAAGCAGTTAAAGCAGTGGATTTAGAATTGCTGGATGAAGATATAAAATATTTAGAAGAAAAGTACATTCCACATTCTATTGTTGGAGCTTTATCTGAGGTTGAAAAGTAAGATGGCTAAAGTACTAGTAGTTTATTATTCGTATTCCAATGGAAATACAGAAAAGATTGCATTAAAATTAGCGAATGCATTACATGGAGATATTTGTGCAATTATTCCTCAGAAAGCATATAGCGAAGATTATGAAGAAACAGTTTCTCTAGGAAAAGAAGAAGTAGAAAATAATGTACTTCGTCCAATCCAAAAAATCCCATTGAATATCAAAGATTATGATGTGATTGCGCTAGGCACACCTACATGGTGGTATACAATGGCACCATGTGTAAAAACATTCTTAACGGAAAATGATTTTTCAAATAAGAAAGTCATTCCATTTATGACAAATGCAGGATGGCCTGGCACTGTCATTCAAGATATGAAAGAATGTTTAAAAGGCGCAGAAGTGATTTCTCCAATGGAAATTACATTTGACTCTGAAGGTGGTTCTAAAATGATGACTTCTTGTCAAGAAGTAAATCAATGGATCAATTCTATTGTGATTTGAATGAGAAGACTGATAAATACATTCAGTGCTGTTTTTATTGTGGAATTTAGTATTTGCGTTAAAATATGAGTAGAAATAGATTCAATAGAATCCTCAGGCACATTCAAAATTGATGTGCTAAAATAATCAATAGCCATAAAGGCAACCTCCTATAGTCAAATTCAATCGTTTCGCAGCATGAATTTTAACATAGGAGGTTTTTGATTGGAGAGTGACCCCTAGAGATTTTAGAGGTGACCCCGAGTTATAAAAAAAGGAGCCAAAAATCGACCCCGACTAATTTGGGAGGGTGACCCCAACCCCGACTGATTTTAGAGTGCCGTTTTTTCTTAGGGTACGAATTGACGTGGGAGGAAAAGATAAGATGATTCTTATCTTTTTTGAAATTTGCGTGTAAGAAAGCTTAATGTTATAATTTTTTTCATATTTAAAGAGAGGTAAATATTTTGCAAGATTCTTCGATACCGCTTGATTATCAAGCAACAAATAGAAATGAGGCAATTGTATTATGACATCTTATATCATAGCGATTGTTATATTGATTCTTTTTTCTGGCTTATTTTCAGCTACTGAAACAGCATATTCTAGTTCTTCAAAGATTCGTTTAAAGAATATGGTTAATGATGGTAATAAAAAGGCCACAAGTGCACTTGTGATTTTAGAAGACTTTGATAAGTTTTTGACGTCTATTTTAATTGGAAATAACATTGTAAATATAGCTGCGGCAACAATCAGTACTTTGTTGTTTTCGAAGATTCTCAAGGGTGGTGAAGGGCCTACTGTTTCAACAATCGTCATAACGATCATTACTTTGATGTTTGGAGAAATTGCACCAAAATCTTTAGCGAAACAATCCCCTGAGAAGTTTGCTTGTGCGACAGTTGAACTTGTAAATTTCTTTGAATTTATATTTACACCACTAACAATTATCTTAAAAGGTTGGACATGGCTTGTAAATCATGTCATACGTGTAGAAGAAGACGAAAATGATATTTCTGATGAATTGATTACAATGGTTGATGAAGCAGAAAAGGATGGAAATCTAGAAGAACATGAAAGTGATTTGATTTCTGCTGCTATTGAATTTAATGATCTTGATGTGAAAGATGTATTAACACCACGTGTTGATATTGTTGCGGTGAATATTTCATCTACACATGAACAAATCGAAAAAGCATTCCGTTTTAATTCATTTTCTCGTTTACCAGTCTATGAAAATTCAGTGGATAATATTGTTGGTGTCATTCATGAAAAAGATTTTTATGAATTGATGTATCACAACAATAAAGGTCCTATTAGAAGAATTATTAAACCAGTAATCTATACTTCACCAAATACACAAATTTCTACATGTATGAAGCAATTACAGACAGCTAAATTACATATGGCTGTTGTATTAGATGAATATGGTGGTACAGAAGGTATCATAACTTTAGAAGATATCATTGAAGAATTAGTTGGTGAAATTTGGGATGAACATGATATCGTTGAAGATTTTTATACAAAGATTGATGACTATACATGGATGGTCAAAGGTGATGCTGAAATTGATGATTTGATTGATCGTTTTGATGTTGAAGAAGAGGATGAAGAATTTGACTTTATTACAGTATCTGGATGGGCAATTTCTGAATTACACCATATACCAAAGGTGAATGAAGAATTTACATATAAGAACTTACATGTAACGATCACAAAAGCTGATCAAAGAAAAGTTCTTGAAGTGAAAGTCGAAATCAAAAAAGAAATGGAGGATGAGGAAAACGATTAGTTCGTTTTCCTTTTTGAGGATTATGCAACAATACTTTGTAGATATACCATTACAAGTTGGAGATGATTATGTTTTTACTCCCTCACAAGCACACCACGGAAGAACAGTTGTACGTTTAGATCATGAAACGGTTAGACTTGTGTATGAAGGAAATGCTTATTTTGCGGAAGCAATGATGAAAGAAAAACAATTTATTGCGCATGTTTATGAAGAAGATCGTGGAATTCATGAAATGAATTGTGATATTACATTAGCTTTAGCTTTGATTCGAAAAGAAAAGTTTGAACTTGTGTTACAAAAAGCAACAGAATTAGGTGTGAAAAGAATCGTTCCTTTTGAATCTAGTAGGTGTGTTGTTCACGCTAAAAAAGAAAAAGCGGATAAACAATTGTTGAGATGGAATATGATTCTACAAGAAGCAAGTGAACAATGTAAAAGAAATATCATTCCTGAAATCACAAATATTGTTTCATTCAAAGATTTAAAAGAGTATATGTCTGAAGGAAATTATGCCTGTTATGAAAAAGCATATGGAGAAGCATCTTTTTTATCTCAATGTGCAACGAATAAAAAATCCATTACAATTGTGATAGGTTGTGAAGGTGGTTTCTCACTTTCAGAAGTAAAAGAAATGGAAGATATGGGATTTGATTCTATTACACTAGGAAGTAGAATACTTCGTGCTGAAACTGCAGCGATGTATGCTTGTAGTGTTTTAAGTGAAATATATGAGGAAAAGAAATGAAGTTTGCGATTGTTAATTTAGGATGCAAAGTAAATGCATATGAAGCAGAAGCCGTAAGTGAAATATTAGTCAATCAAGGACACACACGTGTTGACTTTCATGATACTCCAGACGCTACGATCATATTTACTTGTGCTGTTACAAATACTGCAGCGAGTAAATCACGTAAGATATTGCATCAAGCTAAACGTATCAAACCTGATGAGATAACAGCGATGGTTGGATGTTACGTACAAGTAGATGATGGACAATTAGAAGAAGCAGATATTTTAGTTGGTACTGCAAATAAAAAGAAATTACCTTTTTACTTAGAACAATTTATACAAACAAAAGAAAAAATCAGAGATATCGTTACATTAGAAGAAACATCTTTTGATAATCTTAAATCTTCAGTTTTAGATTCTAAGGCAAGATGTGATTTAAAGATACAAGATGGTTGTAATCAATTTTGTTCATATTGTGTGATTCCTTATGCACGTGGTAGGGAAAGAAGTATGGAACCTTCTTCAGCGATTCAAGAGGCAAAAAGATTATCTGAAAAATATCATGAAATCGTTTTGACAGGAATTCATACAGGTAGATATGGAAAAGAATATAATACGACTTTAGCTCAATTATTAGAAAAGATGTTATTAGAAACAAAGGATGTTCGTTTCCGTATTTCTTCAATTGAAATTACAGAAGTGAGTGATGAATTGATTCGCATTATAAAAGAAAATGAACGAATGGCAAAGTTTTTACATATTCCTTTACAATCAGGGTGTGATTCTGTTTTAAAACGTATGAGAAGACCGTACGATACGCAGTACTATTATGATAAAATAGAATGGATTCGAAAGGAAGTTCCTGGTATTTCCATTTCAACAGATTTGATTACTGGTTTTCCTAACGAAACAGATGAAGAATTTGAACAGACATATGCATTCTTAAAGAAATGTCAATTTTCATTCATTCATGTATTCCCATACTCTTTAAGAGAAGGAACACCTGCTGCAAGTATGCCTTGCCAAGTGGATCCAAAGGTCAAAAAGGAAAGAGCAAAAAGATGCATTGCGTTAAGTGAAGAATTGTATGATGTGTATCAACTAAGTAAAGTTGGACAAGAAGCAGATATGATTGCGGAATGGGTGAAAGATGATTATACAACAGGGCATACATCTGAATATATTCCTATTCGTGTGAATGAAAAATTAGTACATGGTGAAAAATATCGTGTTATTTTAGAAAAATTTGAGAATCATCAAATGTATGCTAGAAAGGTTCGTGATTAAATTGAAGTTAACAGAATTGTTTGAAAATGTTCCAGATATAGAAATCAAAAGTTTAATGGCTGATAGTCGTAAGAAAAGACCGGATTCTATTTTCTTTTGTGTAAAAGGAATGATGTTTGATGGACATAAGTTTGTTGATCAAGCAATTGATAATGGAGCAAAAGTCATTGTTTATTCAGATCCAATTGATACAAGTAGAGATGATATTACATATATTCGTGTAAAAGATGTTGTACATGCTTTTAATAAAGTTGCGGATGCTTTTTATGGATATCCAAGTCATAAATTAACAATGTTTGGTGTAACAGGTACAAATGGAAAATCCTCTATCTCTTGTATGATTCGTGATGTATTGAATGAATTTGAACCAACAGGATATATTGGAACGATTTCTATTCAATATGGCTCTGTAAAACTACCACCATTATTAACAACACCTGATATTGATGATCTACATGGTATCTTAAAAGATATGTTAGATGCTGGTGTGAAAGCTTGTGCGCTAGAAGCTAGTTCTATTGGTATTGAACAAGGTAGAGTAGATTCTATTGATTTTGATGTGGCAATATATACAAACTTAACACATGATCATTTAGATTATCATGGAACAATGACAAATTATTTTCATGCAAAAAAGAAATTATTTGATTGTTTGAAAAATGAAGCAATCGCTATTACAAATGTAGATGATGAATATGGCATGGAAATCGTAAAAGATACAAACGCAAAAGTCGTAACGTATGGTGTTGATCATCCAGCTGATTATCAAGCCAAAAACATTCAACTTTTAAAAGATCGTACGAAATTCACTTTAAAAGTTGGAAACATGGAATATGAAGTTGAAACAAATCTTGTTGCGAAATTCAATGTTTATAACTTATTGGCTGTGATTGCAGCGTTGAATATGAAAGGATTAGATATTGAGTCTATGCTTCCATATTTAAATTCTTTGTCTCAGATTGAAGGACGTATGCAAAGAATCTCTGATGGGCAACCATTCAACATCGTTGTAGATTTTGCTCATACTCCAGATGGAATTGAAAAAGTATGTCAATATGCTTCTGCCATTACACCAAAGGGAAAAAGAATCATTGCGATTACTGGTTCTGCAGGAAAACGAGATGTAATTAAACGCCCAGTTTTTGGTAAGATCCTTGATAAGTATTGCGATATGATCATACTAACTGAAGATGATCCAAGAGATGAAAATCCAGAAGATATAGCGAATGAAATTGCAAGCGGTATTGAGAAAACAAATTATGTCATGATTTTAGATCGTTATGCAGCAATCCGTGAAGCAATTGATTTGGCGGATGTTAATGATACAATTATCATACTAGGAAAAGGCGATGAAAAATTTATTTATCGTGAATTTGGAAGAGAGCCATACAAAGGTGATGATGTTCTCGTTCATGAAATATTAAAAAAACATTACTTTTCACAAGGAGGATAATATGAAAGAAAGTAAATATATTGATCACACATTATTAAAACCTGAATCAACAAAACAACAAGTTCAAAAAATCATTGATGAAGCAAAACAATTTGATTTCGCAACTGTTATGGTCAATCCTTGTTGGATTCCATTTGTAAAACCACAATTAGAAGGAACGGATGTTAAAGCTGCATGTGTTATTGGCTTTCCACTTGGTGCCAATACAAAAGCAGTTAAAGTTTTTGAAACACAAGATGCTTTGAAGAATGGTGCTGATGAAATTGACATGGTTTTAAACATTGGAATGTTAAAAGATGGCGATGATGCATATGTCATTGATGAAATCAAAGCAGTTAAAGAAGCATGTGGTGATCATTGTTTAAAAGTAATCATTGAAACATGTTTATTAACAGATGAAGAAAAAGTACGTGCATGTAAAGATGTTGTTGAAGCAGGTGCGAACTTTGTAAAGACTTCTACTGGTTTCTCTACAGGTGGTGCTACAGTACATGATGTAGCGTTAATGAAAGAAGCAGTTGCTGGAAGTGATGTGAAAGTAAAAGCTTCAGGTGGAGTAAGAAGTAGAGAAGATTTTGACGCAATGATAGCCGCTGGTGCTGAAAGAATCGGTACATCTTCCGGAACAAAGCTATTATAAGAAAACTAAGGCATACAGAATACTGTGTGTCTTTCATATTTATGAAAAGGGGAAGAGTATGAAAAAATTAGATATGACCCATGGGTCTTTATGGGATAAAATATTATTTCTTGCGATGCCACTTGCCTTAAGCGGTATCTTACAACAATTGTTTAATGCGGCAGATGTTGCGGTCGTAGGACAGTTTGTTGGTAAAGAAGCAATGGCGGCAGTTGGGGCAAATTCTCCGGTCGTTAATATCATGATTACTTTGTTTACAGGCATTTCGTTAGGTGGCAATGTTGTAATTTCTAGATATACTGGTAGACAAGATAAAGAAAATGCTGAAAAAGCAGCACATACGGCAATTCTAGTAGCAATTATTTCTGGATTTATTATTTTGGTATTTGGTGAAATTGTTGCCCGTTTGATTTTAGAATTGATGTCTGTTCCAAGTGATTGTTTGGATATGGCAGTTTTATATTTAAGAGTTTATTTGATTGGAATGCCTGTTATTCTTTTGTATAACTTTGAAGCAGCGATTTTCCAATCACAAGGGGATACAAAGACACCTTTATTCTGTTTGATTATTTCTGGAATCATCAATGTTATTTTGAACTTGTTCTTTGTGTTGATCATTCATATGACAGTCAATGGTGTTGCGTGTGCGACTGTAATTTCTAATTGTGTTTCTTCTTTCTTATTGTTTGTTTTATTGTTGAAAGGAAAAACACCTTTAAAAATAGAAATAAACAAATTGAAAATTCATTCAGATTTATTAAAAGAAATGTTAAAGATTGGAATTCCTGCTGGAATCCAAGGAATGGTATTCTCAATTTCAAATATCATTATTCAATCTTCAATTAATTCATTAGGTACAGATGTGGTTGCGGGTAGTAGTGCCGCAAGCAATCTAGAAATCATAGGTTACTATGTAGTAAATAGTTTTTCACAAGCTTGTACAACGATCATTGGCCAAAACTTTGGGGCAAATCAACCAAAAAGATGTCATAAAACTTTAGCGATTTCTTTGGTGGAAAGTTGGATTGTTGGTGGTACAGTTTCATTTTTAATTATCTTGTTTGGTAGACCATTATTATCTATCTTTAATTCTGATCCAGAAGTGATTGAATATGGATATCAAAGGTTATTTTGGATTTTATCGTTTGAAGTAATCAATGGAACGATTGATATTATCTCTGGGGCAATGAGAGGATATGGAGAATCTTTAACACCTGCTATTATAGCCTTAGTTGGAATCTGTGGTGTGAGAATTACATATATCTTTACTTATTTCAATGCGCATCGTTCTTTTAAAGTATTGATGTGGGCATATCCAATCAGTTGGTTTATTACTGTAACAGTTATTGGGATTACGTATATCATTATGCGTAAGAATGGATTGGGATATCACCAAGAAACTATTTTACAAGACTATAAAAAGTAATATTTCTAAAATAAAAGTATCAAATATGTGATTGTTTTCATATGT
>CAVHRL010000018.1:0-28717 GCA_963638375.1 Lachnospiraceae bacterium | reverse complement strand
ACAATTCCAAGCATCATATTTATTACTAAAAATACAACTTGATAATTGACATAGATTCCATCATACACATTTTGCGTAATCAATAACACAACACACAATAAAAGACGGCTCATACAATTCATTTTCATTTGTTTTCCAAATTGTTTCAACAATATTTCTAATGCAATAAAAGACGCACAAACAAGTAATATTACACTGCCTAATAATAATGACTTCTTCATTAACCACATAGAAATCACAAACATAGAAATTCCAAATGCTATTCTTTGAGATATGCATGTATGCTTATATTTTTGATCTAATAATACAGAAAATAACAATCCCACACCAAATAACACATAATAAATTAATACATGTTTGAAATAAAAGAGTGTTCCTTCTTCATGGATTTGAATCATCGCAAGTGTAGAAATGATGAATATTCCAAGAAGACATCCATTTTTTATACATTGGGTGCTTGTTTGAATCATGATTTCCTTTTTGTTTTTTGAATGAAAGCTGATTTGTTCTTCCTTCTTCATATATTGAAATAAGAATATTGTTTCAATACATAGATAAAACAAATACTTACTAAAAGTTATCCATTGATATAAGTACGTTTCATTCCATAAAACCATACTTCCAACAAATAAACATAACGAATAAATCTGATTCTTATTTTTATATCGCAAATAACAATTTAATAGATTACAAAACAATAAAACACCACCGATACGTATATCAGAAATAGATACAATGATAGATAAAATACAGCTAATCACAATCATACTAATCTGTTTTATCTTTTCATCATCATTTTTATTTTCAACCAATAGCTCTATCAACACTTGTAATCCTAACGCACCACTCATTGTCATCCACGTAAACAATGATATCCAAGCAGATGTCATACCATCATAGAACATTGATAGATTCACACTCAAACCATAGAAAAACAATATTTCTAAGCAAAATATGATTGTATGATACAAAGTCCATCCAATTTTATTCTTCATCCGATTTTTTTACTTCCTCTAATTTTTGACGTACACTTGGTGCATTTTTCGTTAATTTGCGAATCGTAAGATCTTGTGCTTTATCATTTGCCAAACGAAGTTGACGATCAGAAGATGTTAACGCATCTTTAATTTTCTGCAAGTGCTGAATAGATTTATCAATTTCATCAATTGCCTCAGAAAACTTCTTTGAAGCAGATGCATAATTCTTACCAAATGCATCTTTAAAACGATTCATGTTATCTTCAAAATTCGCAAGATCTAGATTATTATTTTTCTCCACAATTAATTGTTTTTTGTAATCTAGAGCGTTCATTGCGGCATTTCTTAATAACGTTATGATTGGAATAAAGAACTGTGGTCGAATCACATACATCTTTTCATAACGATAAGATACATCTACGATACCTTCATTGTATAAATCATTATCTGCTTCTAACATCGAACAAAGCACCGCATATTCACAATTCTTTTCTCTACGATCTTTATCTAATTCTTTTAAGAAATCTTCATTTTTATGCTTTGTTGAAGTCGTTTCATTTTCATTCTTCATTTCAAACATAATAGAAATGATTTCTGTTCCTTCTTCATCAAAATCTCGGAATATAAAATCCCCTTTAGAGCCACTTCTTGCGTCATTATCCTTTTCAAAATAAGCATTTGGAAACATTCCCATTCTATTTTTATTAAACTCATAGGAACAATGTTGTTCTAATGATTCTCCTATCATTTTTGTAGAAAGACGAATCTTAAAATCTTTGTATTGTTCTACTAATGCTTTTTGATCCGCAATTTCTCTATCTTTACTTTTTAATAATTCATCATATTGTGTACGCATCTTTTCAGATTCTACATAAGATTGGCTCTTTAAAGTATCCATTTGTTTTTGAATCTGATTGATTTCTGTATTTTTCTTTTCACTTAATTCTTGGATTGCTTGAGAAACAGCTAATTGTTTTTCTGTTTGTTGGTTTTCTAGTTGACCTTTTAATTGCGCAATCAGTTCTTTATTAGATGCAGAATTCTTTTCTAATTTTGCTTGGTATTCTGTTTCTTTTATCTTTAATGTATTCTTTAAAGAATCTAATTCTTTTTCTTTTGTTAATAATTCATTCTTATAAGATAATTGATTTTCTGTTTTGATTCTTGATTCTATTTCTTTTTCTCTTTTTTGTAATTCTTCTTCAAAAACATGATCTTTGATTTGTGTAACGATAGAACTATAATCTGCTTCGTTAATTGTAAAAACTGTACCACAGTGTGGGCATTTAATTTGATTCATATATTTTTTCCTCGCAATCATTATATTCTATTTTCATGTTGTTTTGTGTTATTCTCTTTATTAGGAGATTTCAATATGATCAAATTATTACCATGTAGTTACGCAAATAGTGAAGAAATGATTGAATGGTTAGATGCTTGTAGTACAAAAGGGTATCTTTCTACATCCATCAATAATACGTACGCTAAATTTAAAAAGATTGATTCAAAAAGATATTACCATTGTCAAATCAATTCCGTAACAGATCAATATGAATTTTCACAAAATGGTGCTTGTAGTAAAGATCATATCATTTATAAAATGAAAGAAAGAGGTTTTACTTATATTGGTCAAAGTGGTTCTTATTTGTACTTTCAAACAGATCAAAAAGAACTTGTTGCTTACTTTGAGACAAAACAAAGACACGAAGATGCATTAAAGAATGCAGTCATCACACAAATCATTGTGCTTAGTATATTTCTCGCAATTACAATTCAAACAGAGAGAATTATTTTTCAACAATTCGCAACAAATATATTCTTAAGAAATATTGGATTTGGTATATTTTTATATCCATGTCTTTATTGTTTGTTGGAACTTATAGAAATCCTACAAAAGAAAAAAGATGAGAATTTAATTCCCATCTACCAAAGAGAAGTCAAAGTCTCCTCTTCTATTCCAAATACCATCAAAATCTTTCTATTCATTGTGATGATATTTATAGTGTTATTCATTGGACTGTTTTGATAACAGTTCTTTTTCTTTCTTTGTCACAACGACTTTCATATAAATTACACACATGATAACTTGCAAGAAAGATGAACAAGGTGTAGCTAGACCAATATAAAAGATATTCACTGGGCGAATCATAGACATGAGATATGACACTGGAACTCTGATTGCTAGAGCACCAATCAAATTTTCAGCCATTACAAATTTTGTATATCCGCATCCATTAAAGAAACCAGCCATATTAAAGAAAATTGCTGTGAAGAAACAATCAATCGCATACGCTCTTAAATATTGCCAACCTGCCGCAATAACCTCAGGATCATTTGAGAACAATCCACAAAGTACATCTCCATGAAAGAAAGATAAATAAGCCATTACCAACGCCAAAACAAATGAAGTAATTAGTCCATAGCGTAATCCCAGATGTGCTCGATCCAGTTTTCTAGCACCATAGTTTTGCGCTACAAAAGCAGCCATAGATTGCCCAAACGCACTAGGAATCAACATAATAAAAGCACAAACTTTTTCCGCAACACCGACACCTGCACTTACAATAACTCCAAATTGGTTCACTAAAGCAACAATAACTAAGAATGATAATCCTACTAAGAAATCAGATAAAGCTAAAGGAAAACCAAAATTAAATACTCTTTTTGTAATATCTTTATTGAAACGAATATATTCTTTATGAATATCAAATGGCAATTGTATTTTACGAATGATGAAAATCGAAATCAAAACGGAAATACCTTGTGAAGCCACTGTGGCAATCGCTGCACCAGCAGCACCCATATGCATAACAGATACCAAAAATAAATCTCCAAAGATATTGATAACTGCCGCAATCGCTACTGACACCAAAGGCAATCTAGAATTTCCAATTCCTCTAAATAAAGATCCTAGAACATTATAGGCAACAATAAATACCATCCCTATACTGCAAATACCAACATAATGTTCTGTCATTTCAAATGCTTCTTCCGGTGCATTCATGATTGTACAAATATTACTGATATTTACTAACATAATGATAGAGAAAACAACCGCTACGATACAAAAGAATACAATCGAAGCACCAACTGCTTTACCTGCTTCATCTTTTTTATTTTCACCAATTAATTGTCCTAATAAAATCGTTGTTCCCATTGATAGTCCCGCAACAACATTTGTGATCGTAGACATGATTTGTGATCCAGTAGATACCGCAGAAACATCCGCACTTGTTGCGAACTGTCCTACAACAAGTAAATCTACTGCACCATACAATGATTGTAGTACTAACGCAATCATTACAGGAATCGTAAACTTTAATAACGGTCCTAAAATCTTTCCTTCTGTTAAACTACTTGACATATATCTCCCTCCTAAACTAAAAGCCGGACAAGAAAAAGGTTTCTCATCCTTTCTCTTATCCGGTTATCATTTCCTATGAATGACTCGCCTCCGAGACGTTAGGTATTGTAAACAATTGTTCTGTTTCTTGCAAGTGGATGTATAATTTTTATCATGAAAGAAGAATTCTATATCTTACAAAAAAAGCATCGTTTACCAATTGCAGTCATCCTATTATTATCCGTTGGATTTATTCTTTTATTTTCAAAATCGACAAGTCCACTTTCCTACTATTACAATGGAAATGATTCTTCTATTCCTGTTACGATTGCTAGAGGATGGTATTACCATATCATTCCTTATAAAGATTTCTTTACATCAAATGGCCCATGGATGTATTGTATTAGTAAAATTGGTATTGGTTTTATACATGGAAATAAATGTGGAATCATTATCCCACAGATAATAAACCTATTTCTTTTTCTACTTTCTGTTTATTTCATTACACAACTTGTAACCCACAACAAAATCTATGCATGTACAGTTCTTTGTATTACAACTGTATTATTAAAAACAAATTATTCAGATGGCATGTATTCTGAAGAATTCTTATTACCTTGGATTGGATGGAGCTATTACTTTATACTTTGTTATTTTAATAAATATTCTATTCATTATCTACATTCACTATTCTTTGGTATAACACTAGGAATCACAATCATGTGTAATACTGCAGGATTGATTGCGTTAGCTCCTATTCTATTCATCTATATCCACCTTATTATTACAAAACAATGGAAATATTTATTATTTGATTTATTACTTTTATGCATTGGCATTGGAATCATTGTGATTCCATTTATCCTATATTTCCAACATCAAGGTTGTTTAGATTCTATGATATATGATGTATTTCAATATCATACAGATACACTATTTCACACAACAAAAACATCTTATTACTATAAAACAATTATCTCTTTAAGAATAACAGTATTCATCTCATTTTTATCTTGTTTATTTTCTCTATTCAAAAAGAAATACATAATTAGTTTTATCTATGTTTGTATTGGTTTATTAGAAAGTTACTATTTCTTTCAAATGGATTTCTCTACAAATCTATCTATGTTTTGTATCATTAATATTCCATTGTTATGTAATTCAATATTTGAATTATTTCCATCTAAGAATCATCCAAAAACAACAACGATTCTTTGTTTAACACTTTCCTTTATATTTTTATATCGTTTCTATGATAAAGATATCCAACGCTCTATTTATTCCATACAACAATATTCCATCTATAACAATCAAGGATGGGAAGGTTTATTAGAAAAAATACCATCTGAAGATTATGACAAACTAGTTATCTATGGTAGTAAGAAAATGAATAACGCATACCTTTTATCTAACGCAATGCCTTGTTATAAATATTTCTACTTACAAGATGAAATATCAAATCAAGATGATTCTATAAAAAAAGATATTATTCAAACATTTCAAACAAAACAAGCTAAATGGATCCTATGTGACAATCACACAGAAACCATTCAAGACATTTTAGATTCTGATTATGAATGTATTGATCATACAAGTATTTATTCTTTGTATGAAAAAAAATAATCATTCACTTTTTACTGTAATCGTTAACTCTTCATTCGTATTAGAAAAGATAATTTTCATATTAATTCTTTCAATGATTTTATCATCTTCTAATACACTATCTTCTGTGACAGATACTTCTTTAAAATCTTGTCTGTTAGATAGTTCAGCAGCGAGATTTTTTAATTCTTCTTCATTTTCAATTGCTTCTTGGATTCGAGAATAATAAATATAATTCGTGATAGCGTAGTCTTTCATGTCATTTCTCCCTTTCATGTTTAATCATTATTATAACGCATATAAAAAGGAAGAACTTGTCTTCCTCATTTCTTAGAATAATCCTTGTGACATCATCGCATCTGCCACTTTTAAGAATCCCGCAATATTCGCACCTTTGATCAAATCATAGCCAAATCCATATTTTTCTGCAGCTTTTGCAGATTCATCATGAATCGATGTCATGATTTGTTTTAGCTTCTCATCCACTTCTTCACTTGTCCATGAGAAACGTTCAGAGTTTTGTGACATTTCTAATGCGCTGACCGCAACACCTCCAGCATTTGCTGCCTTGGCTGGTCCTACGATTACACCATGTTCTTGTAAATAAGCTAAAGCTTCATTTGTTGCTGGCATATTTGCACCTTCAAAATAATACTTCGCACCAGCATCCACGATCATCTTCGCTTCTTCCATTCCAACTTCATTTTGTGTAGCACATGGAATATAAACATCAGCTTTCACTTCATATGGTTTCTTTCCTTCAAAGAATTCACAACCAAACTTCTCAGCATACATCTTAATGTTTGCGTGTTTACTAGCTCTCATTTCTAATAAATAAGAAATCTTTTCATCCGTATTGATTCCTTCAGGATCATATACATAACCATTGTGACCAGAAATCGTAACAACTTTGCCACCCATTTCTGTAATTTTCTTCGCAGCACCCCACGCTACATTACCATAACCAGAAAGTACAACTGTTTTACCCTCTAATGAATCATGTTCATGATCAAATACGCATTTTGCGTAGTATAAAACACCATAACCTGTAGCTTCTGGGCGAATCAAAGAACCGCCATAAGTTAAAGGCTTACCAGTTAGAACACCATTATCCCAAGAATCTCTTACTCTACGATATTGTCCAAATAAATATCCAATTTCTCTTCCACCTACACCAATATCTCCAGCAGGAACATCCGTGTTAGGCCCAATATGTCTTTGTAATTCAGTCATAAATGCTTGGCAGAAACGCATGATTTCCGCATCACTTTTTCCATGTGGATCAAAGTCACTTCCACCTTTTCCTCCACCAATTGGTAACGTTGTTAATGAATTTTTAAATACTTGTTCAAATCCTAAGAATTTTAAAATAGAAAGATTTACAGATGGATGGAATCTCAATCCTCCTTTATATGGTCCTAAAGCACCATTAAACTGAACACGATATCCTCTATTAACTTGTGGTTTTCCTTCATCATCCACCCAAGCAACACGGAACATCACTTGTCTTTCTGGTTCAACAAGTCTTTCTAACAATGCTGCTTTTTCATATTCAGGATGTGCATCTACAACTGGTGCTAAAGAAGTTAAAACTTCTGTTACTGTTTGTAAGAATTCAGGTTGATCTGGATTCTTTTTTCTAGTTTCTTCAATCACTCGATTTACATAATCACTCATACATTCTCCTTTTCGCTTTTTTGCGATTTCCCTCATGACTTTTTTCATTTTATAATAAGAAGTTTTTTCTGAAAACCAATATTAAAAAAGAAACTATTTCTTTTTCAAGAATTCTTCATTCTTTTTGAAACAGTTTCATTTGATTACTTCATTAATTTGTTCTAAAGTGATAGGCCCTTGTCTTAATATTTTGATTTCATCTTGTGTACAATCAATGATTGTACTTGCTTCTCCAAAGGTAATATTCCCTTCCATCATTCCATCTAACAATGGACAATGTTTTTCAATATCATCTAGGTTTGTACAAACAGGTTCGCCTGATTGATTCGCACTTGTCATAAAAACCGGGCATCCAAGTTTCTCAATGATTTGTTCTAAAACATTACTTGTGGCCATACGTATCGCTAGTGTATCCATACCACCATTCACATAATCTAAAACACAATCTTTTTTCTTTAAGATAAAAGTAACTGGTCCTGGCATAAATGCACGAATCAACTTTTCACTTCTTCCATCAACAACACATATCTGTTTAATTTGTTCTTCATTAGCACACATAATAGGAAAAGCTTTTGTTTCAGGTCTCTTTTTAACATCTTTTAATTTTTCTTGTGCTTCTTTATGATCATATCTACAACACACTCCATATACAGTGTCTGTTGGAACTGATAAAGTTCCATCATTCTTTAATAATTTAACGATTTCTTCTATTTGTGTTTGTTTAAATCTTTTCATTGTATTCACCACCTTTTACATTATAATCTTTTACAAGAAGTAAAGTTATACTTTTTGAGGTAAAAGATATGTATACAATGATTAGAAGATTTGATGAGTTAACACCTAAAGAAATTCATAGTATGTATCAATTAAGGGTTGATGTTTTTGTTGTAGAACAAAACTGTCCTTATCATGAAGTAGATGATTTCGATTTACAAGCATACCATGCTTTTTTAAAAGCGGAAGATCAATCAATTCTAGCCTACTGTAGAGTATTGCCACCAAATACAACTTTTCAAACTTCTTCAATTGGTAGAGTTATTGCCGCAGAAAGAAGAAAAGGTTACGCAACACAGCTTTTAAAAGAAGTCATTCCTTTTATAAAGAAAGAATACAAGGAAAATACAATTACCATTGAAGCTCAAACATACGCTAGAAAGTTATATGAAAACTTAGGATTTGTACAAACAAGTGATCCATTCCTAGAAGATGGTATTGAACATATTCAAATGCAATATCACATGTAATTCTTCATTAATAGATTCAACAAATGAATACCTTTTCTATCTGTGAGTTCTACTCCCTTTAAACAACGATTACAATCTACAATGATTGGCATATCTGAATCAATATCTTTGAAATTATCATTCATTAATTCTTTTTGTAGTTCAATTGGTAATTGCGATATTTTAGCATCTGGATATGCTTTTAATCTTTCTTTAAGTTCTATTGATTGTGATTCATAATGCAATGTTCCACAATATACAGAGTTCTCTTTATTTCGATTCATTTCAATAATATCTATATTCATTTTCATTAATAGATTTCTTACCGCAACATGAACTTCAGGATGGTCTCTGTCACGCCAACAATCTTGAAGGACCATCTTTTCATGATGATAATCAGGATAAGAAAAATCATCTAAATTATCAATATATTCCCAAAGACTCATTGTATTCACTTTATTTTGAATTGTTTCTCTACAATTTTGACAAATATACAATCCAATATCATCTTCATGTAATTCTCTTTGATCAATCTTACAACATCCAGCTACTGGCATAGTTTCTTTCAGTAGATTTCTAACTACTTTTGCGGTTTGTGGAGACGCAATCGAAAAATTACAACTTGGATAATAAATATACATACACTTCACCTCAGAGAGAATTATATGTTTTTCAAATATAGATGTATATTTATTAACAAAATTTGGAACAAAATGTCAAACTAATAATTCATTTCCTTTAATTTTCTCGTCACAAAATTACAAAAAGCAATGGTTTCCCACTGCTTTACTTTTCTGGTACAAATACCGATATTCTTTCTGGAACAACTTGAATCTGTGCTGTTTTAATATTTCCGCCATCTTCACCATCAAGAGTCCATGGAACTTCATCATCAAATTCAAATGTTGCTTCTTTCATTTGGAAAGTTAATACACCTTTACAATGTACTTTATTTCCATTGAATGCATTGATCATATCCGCAATATCAATTGGTGAAGGATTTGCCTTAATTAATAACGCTTCAAATAAACCATCCGTTAAGGAACTCTTCTTAATTACGCCAGGTTGTGTACCCGCAACAGAAATGCTGTTTGTGATAAGTCCAAACATGAAGTCACCTTCATCCACAATACCATCATGTGTAATCTTACAATGTTTACAATACGTCAATCCACCAGGAATTGTTGTTAGAAAGTTCAGTACATATGCAACATAACCCAAACGATTTTTCATATCTTGTGGTGTTGTATACGATACAGATGGGAAAATACCAAATCCCGCAACATAGTTGAAATAGCTCTGATTGAATTTTCCAATATCATAATCATAAGTTTTTCCGTGTGTAATAAATCTACAAATTTCTTTGAAACTATGATTTTTAGTTCCGTATAAACTCTTTGAAAAATCATTTGTAGATCCTACTGGAACATAGCTAATAGGAAGATGGATGTCATTATCAATCAATCCGTTTATCGCATGATTTAATGTTCCATCTCCACCACAAATAAAGTATTGATCAAATCTACCCTTCGTGCTTTCAATAATAGATTCACTTGTCAAACCTTTTTTAGGAACAACTGGAAAGATAGTTACTTCATATCCATGTACACTTAAATATTCAATGCACTGAAATAAATCATTCATACTTCCAGAAATACCTGCTTTTTGGTTATAGATCATTAATATTTTCTTAGACATCATTGATCCTCCTGTGTTGGTGGAACACCATCTTCATTTTCTACTGTTGTATTTTCTTCACTTGTTTCTACTGGTGTAATCGTTGTACCTTTTTCAATCAAATCACTCAATTGACCTTCATCAACTCTATGCCAATTTGATTGTCTACTTCTTAAATAACAAACTGCATATACATGATCTAAATCCAAATCATCTCGATCTATTGAAACTGACCATTCTGAGTTGTTAGAAGAAGACATACCAATTTCCATCTTGTCGTTGATATCATCTTCATTCCATAAAACAACTTCAACGTCTAGTTGTCCACCTGCAGCATTTACTGCACCATCCGCATGCAATGTAATCGTATCTGCGTCAGAATCATATGTCGCATAAAGATTAGCGTACCATGGTTTTTCAGCTGTATTAAAATTACACGTTCCAACAACACTACTAGCTTCCATATCATAAATCACAACATGAACACCATCTCTGTAATTTGTTAAATTCGACCAACTATTACCAATTGTAATTGTTGCGTAACTTCCTGCAGAGTCTGCACTAGATATCGTATAAGCAGTTCCATTTGCGAGTTCACCACTATCTCTAATATAGCCAGTACCTTCTTTTAATACTGTCGTCCCCTTAGAGAATATCGCATATCTTGTATTTTCTTCATCATCAAAGAAAGATTCTGGAATACCAAGTGAAATCAGTTCATTCTTTTCTACTTCACTTAATTGATTTAATGCATCACCTTGTGTTGTAACAAATACCGCATATCTATTTTTATCTAATGCGTTAGCACTATGTATCGTTTCTTGTAGAAGATTATCTTCACATGGAATCACTGCTAAATTCCCAGCATATTCATAAATATTCTGTGTTTTTAACGCATCTGAATCATCAATTCTAATATGTGCATTCACAGATATCGTTTGGTATTCAATACCACCATTTGAGATATCAATGACTGCTTGATACTTACCCGTCGTATCACTATGAGATGCTTTTACTGTTTGTTTTGAACCATCAGGATGTGTAACTGTAACAGAAACATAATCAATATTTCCACCCGTGTAGAAAATATCTTCAATCGCTAAAGTAGCTGTTTTAGCTTGTGAATCATATGCATCTAAATACACAACAGAAGAACGAATACCTTCTTCACTCAAATATTCTTGGAATTCATCAGAAGATACATCATTACCACTCAGTTCTGACATAAATGTACTCTTCTTATTCAATTCACCTTTTTCTTTATCCAATCCATACTTTTCTGTCAATGTTTGTTCTGATGAAAATAGATTCGTTCCTAGTCCTAAACGATTCCCTTCAATTTGAACACCCATCGCAGCTAAAGTCGTAGGGAAGTTATCGAAAGTCGTATATGTTCTTTCAACATTATTTTCTACAGTTACTGCAGAATTAATATAACAAGTATATACACGTCTTTGATAATCCGTATCAATATCTAACATATAATCAGAATCCATTGTTGGATGATCACCAGAAATCACAATCGTTGTATTGTCGTACCAAGGTTGTGTTTTACACCATTCCACAAACGCAGTAACTTGTTTATCAGAGTTAAAGATAACATTCGAATAATGATCATCAAATTTATTTTCAGCTTCATCATCTAAATAACCATCTTCAAAATGTGTATCAACCGTTAACATTGTATAGTTAAATGGTTGACCACTGCTCGCTAGATTTGTAACATCAGTCTTTGCCATTTCAAACAAACGATCATCTTCAAATCCCCACCAAACATAATAGCCACTAGGAATGATTCCATTTTCTTGTGCATATTCATAATCATGGAATGTGTAATTGCCATGTTCTTGGAAATATAATTCTCTTCCCCCAAAAGATACAGGTGAACCACATGTGAACATTTGGTTATATCCTTCTTGTTGTAAAATATCTCCTAATGTCGTAATTCCTGGGAAGAATGTAGTTTGTGTTGTCATTGTGTTACGACCAACATCCGTTTGTAAAGGAAGACCAGAAGTTGCCGCAAACAATCCACCCATTGTCCAAGTAGTAGATGGCATTGAATACGCACCATTTAGTACACTATTATCTGTCCCTGAAAAATCTTCATTTTCTTCAGCTAATGCTGTTAGCTTTGGAATGACATTTTCATCCTTCGCACCACCATTAGCTTTATCGGCATAACTCATTTCCATGGATTCACAATAAATATAAATTAAATTTCTCTTTGTTTCTGGAAATGTCAAATTCGTTGAAGAAGGGTCCACATATTCAGTTTGAATGAAATCTGATGTTGTTGTTTGATTTTCAACATATGTTCCTACATCTAAATGATTCCAAAATGTTGTACCCGCAATCGCAATACAAGCACAAGAAACAACAACTAAAACAGTTTTACCAATTCTTCTAAAAACTTTTCCTGCTTTTGTTAATATAACAATCAGAATGATAGCTATCACCATACAAATGCACATTGGCACAACTGATTGTTGTATAAAAGCATCAATCATGTTAGAACCAGTACCTTCTAATGGTGCTGTTGCTTCATACATCAACTCATCCATTTTCAAGTTAGGCCATGTTGTAATCAACCATTGCACAACAAAATATAAAAGTGTACCAAATCCTAAAAACAACACCGCAAGAACACTTGTAAAGATTCCCAAATTCTTTTTACTTGAATTCTTCATCTCTTTCTTAGAAGCTTTTAAATTCTTCTTTGCTTCCTTAAGAGCTTTCTTTTGATTCTTTGCTTCTTGTTTTAACTCTTTGATTTGAGATTTAATATCTGTTGATGTATCTACATAATCACTCTTCACTAAAACATATTGCTCTTTTGCTTGTTGTAATTGCTTACTAGCATGAGCTATCTTTTTCTCTCGTAGTTTCTTCGCTTCAATATCTTTTTGACGTAAATGAAAACGTCTAAATGTAATTTTCTTAGGCTTTTCGTTTGAAGTAACGATTTCCGTTTCTTCTTTCTTCTCTGTTTGAACAGAATAGTAGTTATGATGAAGTCCTGTAGGCTTCTTACCTTTCTTAAAGCTATAACGAGAATGCGACTGTTTTTTGTGATTTCTTTCTATCTTTTTCATGCATACTATTATACTTATTTCTAACCATCATTTAAAATGAATTTTACACACAAATCGAAAATAGTGTCCAAAAGAAGAGTCAAGTTTTTATATAACACTTAATTTCTCAACTTAATGACGCTGTATTTTGACTTAAAATATTTTTTATTTACTTGACAATAATATAAATACGTTCAAAAATATAACAGTGTTATATTTTCTACAAAGGTTAAAAATATGTCTCATAAATCCGATCGTACAAGAGAAAAAATATTAAATACAGCCAAAGAACATTTTCTAAAAGAAGGATATAGTGGCGCTTCTTTAAGAAGCATCGTAAAAGATGCTGGTCTTACTACAGGAGCATTTTATAAATATTATCCAACAAAAGAAGATCTTTTTAATGATCTTATTGACCCATATGTAGAACACATTTATCAAATTTATGATGAGATATTAACCAACTTCGAAACATTATCTGCTAGTAAACAAACAAGTTTAATGGCAGAAACCTCCACTACATCTATAAATCAAATGATTGATTATATATATGACAATTATGACAATTTTAGATTACTTTATAAATGTGGTGATACAGGTAAATATGAAGATGTTATACACAATATGGTTTCTCGGGAAGTAAAGTCAACTTTCACTTATATGGAAACAATGCATAAAGCTGGCATTAAACTACCAGTACTTGATGAAAGTTTTATGCATATGATTTATACAGGTTTTTTCTCATCTATATTTCAAATCATTGAGCATGACATTGACAAAGAGACTGCGAAAAGAAATATTGCTTTATTAAAGAATTTTCAAACTGGAGGATGGGAACGATTATTCCACATCAAATTTCCAGAATGACATTTCATTCAATCACAATCAAATTAAGTAGCTACAAAATAGCTGCTTATATTTTGATATAAAGTTAGTTTAATCTAACTCTTTCATAACTAGGAGGAAAATTAAAACATGAAAGAAAAGAAAAAATCTTGGACGCATTGGCTATTTATTTGGGCGAAACCACAAAAAAAACTCTATCTATGGAGTATATTACTAGCAATATGTAATGTATTTTTGAAAATGATTCCATACTTTATTATCGCTGATATTGTAAAGATGATTTTAAGTAACAACCGAAATTTTAATACTTATTTATATAAAGCAAGTTTCATTGCAATTTCATTTATTGTTGCTGAATTATTTCATTCTATCTCAACTACTTTTTCACATAAGGCTACCTTTTTAACCCTAGCAAATATCAGAAAAGAATGTTGTGATAAGCTCGCAAAAGTACCTCTAGGTTATGTTAAAGATACTTCTTCAGGAACATTCAAAAATATTTTAGTAGAACGAATTGATAGCATTGAAACTACATTAGCTCATATTGTACCAGAGTTCACGTCAAATCTATTAGCACCTTTAGCTATCTTAATCTATTTTTTTACCATCGATTGGCGATTAGCTCTTTTATCTTTATTAATCGTAATTATAGGTTTTATGTCATATTTAGGAATGATGATTGATTTTCAACCTAATTTTGAAAAGACAGTTCAAGCAACAAAAGAATTAAATGATGCTGCAGTAGAATATATAGATGGTATTGAAGTGATTAAAGCATTCGGTAAAACAGAAAGTTCATATGTTAAATTCTCAAAAGCTGCAACAGGATATGCTAATTCCTTTATCAATTGGATGAAAAAATGTTCAATATACCATGCATCAATGATGACAATTACTCCATATACTTTATTAACTGTATTACCTTTTGGTGCTCACTTTGTAGAAAATGGTACATTATCTTTTTCTAATTTTGTTTTATGCATTATTTTATCTTTAGGAATCGTCGGACCATTAATTACTGTTGGCTCATATACAGATGATTTAGGGAAAATTGGTGTTATTGTTAATGAGATAGTAGATATCTTACAACAAGAAGAACTCAATCGGCCTCTTATCAGCAAATCTATCCCTAGTAATAATTCTATCACTCTAGAAAATGTTAAATTTTCATATCACGAAAAAGAAGTATTACATGGTATCAATATGGAATTCAAATCAGGTACTGTTAATGCGATAGTCGGCCCTTCTGGCAGTGGTAAATCTACAATTGCAAAGTTGATTGCTTCATTCTGGGATGTAAATTCTGGTTCAATTAAAATTGGTGATGTAGATATTAAAGATTTATCTCTTGAAGACTATAACAAAAAAATAGCTTATGTATCACAAGATAATTATTTATTTAATGAATCCATTTTAGAAAATATTAGACATGGTAACCCTGTAGCTTCTGATAATGAAATTATTGAAATAACAAAAGAAAGTGGTTGTTATGATTTCATTATGCAATTAGAAAACGGTTTTAATACAATCGTCGGAAGTTCAGGAAGTCATTTATCTGGCGGTGAAAGACAACGAATTTCAATTGCTAGAGCAATGCTAAAAAACGCCCCTATAATTATCCTTGACGAAGCTACTGCTTATACAGATCCAGAAAATGAAGCCATTTTACAAAACTCAATTGCTAAGCTTGTTACAGGTAAAACATTAATTGTAATTGCACATCGTCTATCAACAATTAAAGATTGTGATCAAATCTATGTTGTAGCGGATGGCAATATTCAAGCCCACGGCACCCATCAAGAATTACTTACTTCTAACGAACTATATTCTAATATGTGGAATGCACATATTTATGCAAAAGATACAATGAAGGAGGATATGCAAAATGTTTAGGATCTTATCAAAATTCTTCAAGTTTTCTGGTAATGAGAATAGCAGAAAATTTAAACTATCTATTGGAATTGGCGTTATCGATGCTCTTTCTTCTGCAATGAAGATTCCTGCTATTATGTATATATTAATTGGTTTAATGAACGGAGAAGCTATGGGCAAATATATAAAAGGTTCCATCATAATTATGTTTATTGCCATTATTATATCTATATTATGCAAAAAATATTCTACCGTACTGCAAACAGAAGGAGGATATAACGCAAGTGCATTTAATCGCATAAAAATAGCTGAACACTTACGTTATCTTCCAATGGGATATTTTAACGATAACAGTATTGGTGAAATATCTTCTGTTACAACAAATACCATGGAAGCATTAGGTGATATTGCTGCAAGAGTAGTAATGTTAACAACACAAGGCATTTTAGAAACCACAATGATTCTATTAATGATTTTCTTGTGCGATTGCCGAATAGGTATACTTGCTGCAATTGGCGTAGCGATATTCTTTTTAATTAATTCTAAGATGCAAAAAGCAGGCAAAATCTATTCTGAAAAGAAAGTTGAATGTGATGTAGAACTCATCAATCAAATCATGGAATATTTACAAGGTATAGCAGAAGTGAAATCTTACAATTTATTAGGTAGTCAAGCCAAAAAGTTAAATACTGCAAACAATGCTTGTGCAAAAATCAATACCATTATGGAATTCACATTCATTCCTTATCATTTTTTACAAACTGTTGTAACCAAAGTAACTGGTGCATTAATTGTTATTTTCTGCGCATATTTCTATATAAATAACACAATGAATGCCACTTATGCCATTGGTTTAACAATTGTTGCATTTATGCTTTATGCAAGTTTAGAAACTGCTGGAAGCTATTCTTCCCTTTTACATACAGTAAATGTTTGTGTTGATAAAGCAAATGCAATTCTCGAGCTAGAAACAATGGATATTGATGGTACAGAAATACAGCCTAAAAATCATGATATATCTTTAAATCATGTTACATTTTCATATGGTAAAAGAAAAATCATTGATGATATTTCTCTTTCTATTAAAGAAAAGACAACTACTGCTATTGTAGGCCCTTCAGGCGGTGGAAAATCAACACTTTGTAATTTAATTGCTAGATTTTGGGATGTTAAGGCTGGAGAAATTACACTAGGTGGTATAAACATTAAAGACTATAGTATGAATAGTCTAATGAATAACTTTTCATTTGTATTTCAATCTGTATACTTATTCGCTGATACAATTGAAAACAATATTAAATTTGGCAATCCTGAAGCAACTCACGAACAGGTTATAGAAGCCTCAAAGAAAGCATGTTGCCATAACTTCATTAGTAAATTACCAAACGGATACAACACAATCATTGGAGAAGGTGGCGCCACACTATCTGGCGGAGAAAAACAACGCATCTCTATTGCTCGAGCAATTATGAAGGATGCCCCTATCATCATCTTAGATGAAGCTACAGCTAACATTGATCCTGAAAATGAAAAAGATTTAATGAATGCAATCAAAGAATTAACAAAAGAGAAAACAATTATAATGATTGCCCATCGTTTAAAAACAGTAAGACACGCTGATCAAATAGTTGTTGTTGAAAAAGGAAAAATAACAGAAATAGGGACACACGAACAATTAATGAATCAAGGAGGAACTTACCAACGATTCATAAACACAAGAAAGAAAGCTGTTAGTTGGAAGCTCACCAATTAAGAAAAAATCACTGTTAATTTCATAAAGTTATGCAATTAAAACCAGGTAGTAATGCTATAACAGCAGCTTCAATACCTGGTTTTTAATGTAACAATTAATTTATTTTAACTCTTCATTTGAATTCTATTTTTCCAACTACGATTCCTTCGAATCATTAAAAAAGCGCTATGTGAGTTTTCACATAACACTTTAATAACGTTATAAATTAAATTTCCTTAACTTAATGACATCGAAATATTTCTGGCTTCCTTACATCTTTTCTGGAGCTGAAACACCAATCAAATCTAATGCATTCTCCATTGTCACCATACAAGCACTCACAAGACCAAGTCTTTCATTTGTTAATTCTGGATGAGCAGGGTCTGCTACTCTACAAGAATTATAGTATGAATGGAATGCCTTTGCGAAATCATGGCAATACTGACAGATTCTATTGACTGCTCTATATTTCGCAGCTTCTTCAACCTTTTTAGGAAATTCGCTAATTTGTTTTAATAATGCGATTTCTTTAGGATCTGTTAATAAAGTATAGGAATCTTTCTGAACAAATTCAGGTGTTCCTTCTTTATGAACGATGTTATACATTCTTGTATATGCATATTGAACATAATAAACTGGATTATCATTGTTCTTTTGTTTCGCTAGATCCATATCAAAATCCATCTGTGTATTTAATTCTTTAGATACAAAGAACCATCTTGCGGCATCTACACCTACATCTTCACATAGTTCTCTAATTGTAATAGCGTTACCTGTTCTTTTACTCATCTTAACTTCTTCACCATTAGAAACCATACGAACCATTTGAATCAAATCAACAATCATCTTATCTGGATCATAACCAAGAGCTTCCAATGCGCATTTCATTCTCTTAACATAAGAGTGATGATCTGCACCCCAAAGATTGATTAAAGTATCATAACCTCTTTCGAATTTATATACATGATTTGCGATATCTGGTGTTAAATATGTTAATAGACCAGTATTCTTTTTTAATACTCTATCTTTATCATCTCCAAACTTCGTAGATTGGAACCACAAAGCATCATCTTTTTCATATGTTAATCCCTTTTCTTTTAAGGATTCAATGCATTGAGTGATTCTAGCACTATCATTTTGATAGAAGAATCTTTCATGCATCCAAGAATCAAAATGAACTCTAAATAGGTCTAAATCTTTTCTAATAGCGTCTAATTTCATTTCGATGCCTTCATCTTTGAAATATTCACACCATTCAGAATGATCTTTATTCAACCATTTATCACCATCTTTATCTTTGATTTTCTTTGCGACTTCTACAATATCTTGTGCGTGATATCCATTCTCTGGTAAAGGATAAGAAACCCCAAATAATTCACAATATCTGGAATACATACTTTCCGCAAGCATATCGATTTGATTTCCAGCATCATTCACATAATATTCACGTGTTACATCATATCCTGCTTCACTTAAGATTCTACATAATGCATCACCCCAAGCAGCGCCACGTGCATGGCCACAATGCAAGTCCCCAGTCGGATTAGCAGAAACATATTCAACTAATAATTTTTCTGATTTTCCAAAATCACTCTTTCCATAATTTTTACCTTCAGAAAGAATCTTATTAATACATGCTGATAATGCAGATTCATTAATTTTAAAATTAATAAAACCAGGTCCCGCAACACTAATCTCACTTGCTTCTTCTAAATTCCCTTTTAATGACGCAATCAATTCATTCGCAATATCCACTGGTTTTTTGTGAAGAGACTTCGCTAAACGCATAGCAATATTTGTACTATAGTCACCCATTTTAGGATCTCTTGGTCTTTCTACCATGATCATATTATCTTCAGCTTCTAATTCAAAAGTATCTTTTACAGAGGCTTTAATTGCTAAACATATTTTTTCACTAATATCACTCATATTTCTACTCTACTTTCTAAAATTCCACATAATTATAACAAACAAATAATGATTGCCTACTTCTTTTTTCGATTCTTATCTACTACATTTCTAACTTCATTCATTTGTTTCTTATCAAAAAACAATTTAACAGGTCTATGTCTACCTTGTAGAGATAAACAACTCTCCGCATAATTCAAAGTTACTTCTTTTGCTTCATTCCAAGTTGTTAGAACACCTGTCATGATAACACCTTCTTCACTGACTCCACTTTTCACAAAATAGAACAATGTTCCAATCACAAGTAACGCAATTGTTTGAACCCATTTTGTGATACCAGAATATTGAAAATAACTCATGATGGCCACAAAATAAAACATCATAGAAAAGATAAGCTTACTACCACTTTTCGCTTCAACAATTACCTTTTTTGAAGTCTTCACCCAAAACACCAAAAGAATTACAACCACTACATCTATAACACTAAAAATAATATTGCCAATATCCATTTGATTCTCCTATACGCAAAGATTATACTCCAAAAAAAGATGTAGCTCTACAACTTGCTACATCTCTTCTGAATTAGTTGATTTTACTTGCGTCGTAAGTAACAGTTTTACCATCTGTTGTTGTTTGAATCACCGCAGTGACATCCATACCATTTTCTTTTAGGATCTTAGTCATTGCTTCTACTTCAATGGAACCAGTAGCCTTCACAAAGAATTCAGCACCACGTTCTTCATTTTGATATACGCCTAAAGCTTCTACATTGGCATCATTTTCAGAAAATAACGCTGCTGTTTTAGATAGAAGTCCTGGCTTATTTTCCATCTTAATAACAAATTTAGTACCTTGTTGTTTTAAACCTAATAAATCTACAAATGTCTTAAAGATATCTTTTTCTGTGATAATACCAATAACTTTATTTGTTTCGTCCACAACAGGAAGTACATTAATGCTGCCTTCTAACATTACTTGTGCCGCAACTTCTACAAATTGATCTTCTGTAATTGTCTTAACATCTTTGATCATGATTTCTTCTACAGTCGTTCTAGACAACAAATAATTCAATTCAAAGATAGACAATGATGTTGTATTCTGACCAGAAGCTTCTGTAACAACACCTTCTGTAATCAATCCTTTCAAAACACCATTTGCATCTACAACAGGAACTCTATGAAAGTGTCCTTTCTGCATCAATTCCAATACTTTTGATACAGATGTATCTGGAGTTACTGTAATTGGGTTTTTCGTCATGTGATCTTTAACGTACATAAATTATCCTCCAAGGTAAGCTTTTCTTACCTGTTCACTAGCAGCTAGTTCTGCGCCAGTTCCTTCTAATATTATTTTACCAGTTTCTAGAACATATGCACGATTCGCGATACCTAATGCCATCTTTGCATTTTGTTCTACTAACAATACAGTAGTACCATTTTTATTGATATCAACAATGATTCTAAAGATTTCTTTAACCAGTAATGGTGATAACCCCATAGATGGTTCATCCAACAAAAGAATCTTAGGTCTAGACATCAATGCTCTACCCATGGCCAACATCTGTTGTTCACCACCAGACAATGTACCCGCAAGTTGCTTTTCACGTTCTTTCAAACGAGGAAATAAATCAAATACATAATCTAAATCTTTTTCAATTTCATCCTTATCTTTTCTAAAATAAGCGCCTAACAAAAGATTTTCTCGCACTGTCTGTTCCGCAAAAACACGTCTTCCTTCTGGAACTTGAGCCAATCCATCTGTAACGATTTTATGTGCAGGTGTTTTAATCAAGTCTTTATCATCTAATGTTATTGAACCAGAAGCAGGTTTTAATAAGCCACTAATTGCGTGCATTGTAGTCGTTTTACCAGCACCATTTGAACCAATTAATGTAACGATTTCCCCATCATTTACATGAAAAGAAATTCCTTTGATGGCTTCGATCATGCCATACTTAACAACTAAATTTTCAATTTTTAGCATTCTCTAAGCCCTCACTCTCCAATATATGCCTTTACAACATCTTCATTCGCTTGAATTTCAGCAGGTAAACCTTGTGCTAATACTTGTCCAAAGTTTAATACTGTAATTCTTTCGCAAATACCCATGACCAATTTCATATCATGTTCAATCAATAAGATAGAAATATTGAAATGATCACGAATTTTACGAATCATTGCCATCAAATCTTCAGTTTCTTGTGGGTTCATACCTGCAGCAGGTTCATCCAATAATAAAAGTTTTGGTTCTGTCGCTAAGGCACGTGCTATTTCAAGACGACGCTGTGCACCATAAGGTAAGTTTCCTGCAGTCAAATCCGCAAAAGAATCTAATTCAAAGATTTTTAGTAATTCCATTGCCTTTTCTGAGGATTCCTTTTCAACTTTATAATACTTTGGTAGTCTTAAAACAGTCGTTAATAATCCATATTTCATAGAATTATGCATACCCGTTTTAACATTATCCAATACTGTCATATTTGTAAATAATCGAATATTCTGGAACGTACGTGCAACACCTTCTACATTTGCCTGTACAGGATTTAATTTAGCCATATCCTTACCAGCTAAAGAAATAGTTCCTCTTGTTGGTTGATATACTTTTGTAAGCATATTAAATACTGTTGTTTTACCTGCACCATTTGGACCGATCAAGCCATAAATTTCACCCTTATAAATATCAAGATCCAAATCATTAACAGCTGTTAATCCACCAAAATCTATGCCAAGATTTCTAACTTCAAGAACTTTTTCACGTGTTTCACTCATGTGCTTCAGCCCCTTCCTTTTTCTTTAATTTTGCAAAGAAAACTTTTACTTTTTCATTATTCGTCAAAATCATCATAACAATCAATACAATTGCGTAAACAAGCATACGATAAGATGATAAGAATCTTAACATTTCTGGTAACATAACAAGTACTGTAGTTGCGATAATCGTACCAGTCATATTTCCTAGACCACCTAACACAACATAAACAAGAATCAAGATTGAAGTATTAAAATCAAACTTTGTAGCCGCAACAGATGCATAATTCATCATATATAAAGCACCTGCAGCACCACCCAGAGCACTACTCAAAACAAACGCTAATGTTTTTGTATGAGATACGTGAATACCTACCGTTTCAGCCGCAATCTTATTATCACGACATGCTTGAATTGCTCGGCCTTCTCTAGAATAGATAACGTTGTAAACAACAATTAAAGATAAAATAATTAAAATAGCACCTGCAGTAAAAGTAGAAATTGCTGAGTTACCTGTTACACCCATAGGACCAGAAATAACAACTTTGCCACCTTCTTGAAGTTGCAGCGTATTATTAATAAAAGAGAAATGAATTCCAGCAGAATCAACACCAACATATAAGTTGTTGATCAAGGACATGATGATTTGTCCAAAAGCCAAAGTAACAATTGCGAGATAATCGCCTTCCAACTTCAATACAGGAATGGAAATCAACCATCCAACAAGTCCAGCAAAAATCGTACCAACTACAATACACAAAACAAGGCGAAGAATATCATTAGGAATTACATTCAATAGACACGCATTAACAACTGCAGCACTAAATCCACCAAGTGCCATAAAACCAGCTTGACCTAAATTTAATTCACCAGAAATACCAACATTTAAATTCAAACCAATTGCCGCAACAATATAACAACAAACTGGAACAAGCAATGAAGTAATCATTCTAGGAATACTACCACCAGACTGTAAAACAGTCATAATGATATACGCAAGTAAAACGAGAGCGAAAGAAATCGTGCGTCCACGTGTTTTCGGACCAAAAAGTGTTTTTACTAATTTCATAACTTTCACCTCACACTTTTACATTTACTTTCTTACCTAATAAACCAGTAGGTTTAACAAGTAAGATAACAATCAATACCATAAATACAATTGCGTCAGACAACTGTGTAGAAATATACGCTCTTGTCATATTTTCAATGACTCCTAGTAATAATCCACCTAAGAATGCCCCAGGAATTGAACCTATACCGCCAAATACAGCTGCTGTAAAAGCCTTAATACCAGGCATTGATCCTAAAGTCGGATATACAGATGGATATGTTGCACATAATAAGATAGCCGCAATCGCTGCTAAACCAGAACCAATCGCAAATGTAATTGAAATAATCTTATTTACGTTGATACCCATTAGAGCTGCAGCACCTTTATCTTCACTACATGCACGCATCGCACGACCTGTCTTTGTATTGTTAATGAATAATGTCAAAACAATCATGATAACAACACAACTTAAAATTGTGATCAATGTTAAATAAGGAACACTAAGTTCACCAATTGTTAATGAGCCTGATAAAATTGTAGGGAAAATCTTTGTATCTGTTCCCCACAGTAGCATCGCAGCATTCTGTAAGAAATAAGATACACCAATCGCTGTAATCAATACAGATAGAGAAGATGCCTCTCTCAGTGGTTTATAAGCTAGTCTTTCCACCACAACACCTAACACTGTGCAGACAATTATAGATAAAATAACTGCCAAAAATACTGGAAGTCCCGCTCTCATTGCCAAATACGCAACAAAGGCACCAATCATGATGACATCTCCATGCGCAAAGTTCAGCATTTTCGCAATACCATAGACCATGGAATAGCCTAACGCAATAATTGCATATACGCTTCCTAGTCCAAGACCACCTATCAAATACGATAAAAAAGCCATAGCTTATCCTCCTTTTATAAATAAGAAAGAAGGCTGTCATTGACAATGCAATCAACAGCCCTCATACATCCTAAATCTTATTCAGCACTTACGTAAGTACCGTCTTGAATTACAATAGCCTTAGGAGCCTTAGAAACTTCACCATTTTCATTCCATGTAACTGATGAACCTGTAATACCATCGAATGTCATAGAAGTGAATTCCTTAACCAAAGCATCTGTAATATCAGCTGTAGAATCAGAAGCAGAAACGCCTGCGTTTTCTAATGCTTGAGCAATTGCATATACGCAATCATATGCATCAGCTGCGAACTGAATTGGAGTTTCTCCATAAGCTTCTTCATAAGCCTTTACGAAGTTTTGTGTCTTTTCATCTTCAGCGTCAGCAGAGAATGGTGTAAGCATATATAAACCTTCAGCTAGATCTGTATCAAATCCTTCAAGAGATAAGATACCATCCATACCATCACATCCGAAGAATGATGGTGTGTAACCTTCCTTGTTAGCTTCTACAAGAATCTGTGAAGCTGGTTGGTAATAAATTGGAAGGAATACGACATCAGCGCCTGCATCTTTACAAGCCTTAACAGCTGTTGAGAAGTCTGTTGTTCCATCTTGGAATGCTGCTTCAGCAACAATATCTAAACCTACTTCGTCAGCTTCAGCCTTAAACTTCTTATAGATACCTGTAGAATAGCTATCATCATTTCTATAGATAATACCAACTTTTGTTCCTAAATCTGTGTGTTCACTGAGGTAATCAGCAGAAGCAACACCTTGGTTAGGATCTGAGAAGCACATCTGGAATACATTACCATAAGCACCTGTTTCGTTATCAGAATCTGCATAGATTACTGCTGGAGAAGAACCAGAAGGTGTAATAGCGAAGATTCCATCTTGTTGATAATAAGAAGATACTGCCTGACCTGCACCAGAAGTTGTAGTTGCAAGACTTACTTGCATACCCCAGTCAGCCAATGTGTTATAAGCTGTAACAGCTTTTTCTCCATCTGCTTCATCGTCTTCAAATTTGAATTCAAGTTTGACCTTTCCTTCAGCGTTGATTTCGTCAACAGCGATTTGAGCACCATGTTGAACTGCTAATCCATACACTGCAGCATCACCTGTAATAGGACCAGAGCCACCTAATTTGAATGCACCATCAGAAGATGATGTAGATGCTGTAGAGCCAGCAGTTGATGATGAAGAACAGGCAACCAATGACATAGCCATTGCTGCGACCATTCCTCCTTTTAATACTTTACTAAAATTCATTTCTTTTCCCTCACTTTTCTTTGATAAGAATGATTATGATTATAGATACATTCCTAATTACGTTCAACATCATTTTCACAGAAAATCCACATTTTTCTGAAACTTTTTATAAATCGATGAAAATATTTTCACAAAAATATTTCAAACAAAAAAGCAGATCGCTCTGCTTCGTTGTCAATTCTTTGTTTCTCTCCAGATTTTTGCACCTAAATCCGTCAATTTCTTATCTAATTCAGAATAACCTCTATCAATATGATAAATATCTGAAATAGTTGTTACGCCTTCCGCAATCAGTCCAGCTACAACCATTGCAGCACCACATCTAAGATCTGTCGCCACAACATCTGTGCCACCTAATTGCGTAGGACCTTCAATATCAGCTTCTCCATTACGAACTTCAATTTTCGCACCCATCTTAGCTAATTCATAACAATGTTTGAAACGTTCTGGATAAATCGTATCTTCCACTTTAGATTCTCCCTTTGCTTGTGTCATCAAAACTGTCAAAGGTTGTTGTAAATCTGTTGCGAAACCTGGATATGGTTTTGTTGTAACATCAGTACCTTTCAATTCTTTGTTTTCTTCAACTTCAACATAATCTACACCTACATTCATCTTTACACCCATTTCTTCTAACTTAGATAATAAAGATTCTAAATGTTGTGGAATTACATTATTGATACGCATTTTTTTAGCACATGCAGCCGCAATCACAATAAATGTACCAGCTTCAATACGATCAGGAATAATTTCATGGAAACACCCCATTAAGTTATCTACGCCATCAATTGTAATCACATTTGTTCCTGCACCACGAACTTTCGCACCCATTTTATTTAATAATGTTGCGACATCGATAATTTCAGGCTCTTTCGCAGCATTTTCAATCGTTGTACGTCCCTTAGCATATACTGCAGCCATCATAATATTGATCGTTGCACCAACAGAGGAAATATCCAAAAATATTTTTGTACCTTTTAATTCTTTCGCAGTAATATCATAACAGCCTTTTTCAAACTTTACTTCAGCTCCCAAAGCCTCAAATCCTTTGATATGCAAATCAATTGGTCTAGGCCCCAAGTAACAGCCACCTGGCATCTTCATACGAACATGCCCATATTTTCCTAACAAAGCTCCCATAAAATAATAAGAAGCTCTGAGTTTTGTGACCGCATCTTGTACAAGATCTGTATTTTTCATGTTTGTTGGATCAATAATCAAATGATCATCTGCAACTTTTATCACTTCAATATTTAATATATTTAATATTTCACACAAGTTATTTACATCAGCAATTTGTGGAATACCAACAATGGTAACCGGTCCATTTGCGAGTACTGCTGCCGGAATCAACGCAACAGTTGCATTTTTCGCCCCGGAAATCGTTACTTCGCCTTCTAGTTGGTGTCCACCCTCTATCTTAATTACTTCTTCCATTAATACACCTCTTATCACTTGATTTTTTTCTTTGCATCATCAACCTCAATGATCATCTTCATATTCTTCTCATGATCCAAGTTAAATATTTCAGCATATAAAATATTCAAAATAAATTCCATCGCAAGTGAAGATCCATATCCAGAAATCTTAGGTGTTGGTTCATAATAAGAAATAGATATCGTTTCTGTTCCATACACAGATAATCCACCTTTATCCGGACCTGTTATTACAACCATTGGTATCTTTTTATTAGATAATGTTTTGGCGACTTTTAGCATCGCATCAGAAGATTCACTATAATAAATAAATAAACCAATACTATCTTGTTCTTGTAATACTGATTGCCTGATGTTAGAGCTCATACCATTTTCTATAAATACAGAAAAGTTAATATTCTTTAATTTGCGTTGAAATTCTTCCGCAACAAAGCGAGCATCATCACCAGCGTAGATATACAATTTTTTTCTATCATAGATCATTTTGGCAACTTTACTAATTTTTTCAACATCAATCGCATTCCAAACTTCATTCAATGCACCAATGGATAATGCATAAACCTTTTCTGCCAATGTCTGTTTTGTATCCATCGCTTCAAACGGCAATGAGAAGTTTAATTCTTTTCCATTAAAAACAAAAGTATCTAATTCTTTTGCTAATTGTACACATAACTCTTTATGTCCTTTATATCCAAGCTTTTTACAAAAACGAATAATACTACTTTTAGAAGCATGTAGTGTTTCTGCAAGTTCATTCAAAGACATATTTGTTGCTTCTTTTGAATGCTCTTGTAGAAAAATCGCTAAAGTACTTTCTGTTGGAGTTAAATTTTCTCTACTTCGAATCTTGTCAATAATTCTCATGGAAATATTTTACCATTTTTTTACTATGAACTCCACTTTCAAAAAGAAAAGAAGCTTTCGCTTCTCATTCACTTATTAACCAAAGTTTTTTACAATTTCTTGAACCCATGCAAAGATAACCATGATTCCAACAAATGTCCACAGATAGACGGAAGGATCATTTAAATACAACTCATCTTTTTTCTTCCAAATCAAATAAATTCCAACTGGAGGCAAAAAGATTACAAGTGCATAAGTAAGCATATTCTTTTTACTCAAAGCACGAACCAATCTTTGTTGATCTTCAACACTTGTTGTATTTCTTGCACGTAATTCAGCACGAATTTTTTCATTTTCTTCGTGAAGTTCTTCTTTTGTTAATTTTTTCTTATTTTCTCTTTCAGCCATATGAATATTATCCTATTTATCATCAGAGAATTCAAGCTTTTTAGCAAAACGCCGAAAAAAAGGAACTAGATATTTTTCTAGTTCCTTCAACCATTTTATTTAGAATTAAGCTTCTGCTTTTTCTTGACG
>CAVHRL010000017.1:0-28877 GCA_963638375.1 Lachnospiraceae bacterium | reverse complement strand
TTTTTTAACTTTTTTATAAAAAAATTCTGATTTTTATTCAAAATCAGAATTTTCTTCATTCAGTTGCACCATATTCTTCATAATAAGCATTGATTCTAGAAAGAAGTTCATCATCTAATTTGTTTTCTTCTTTCAAAATTTCAACTACTTCAGGCATAGAAACGATTGCTGCAGTAGGAAAACCATATAATTCGCTCACTTCTTTCAATGCTGTTTTGTTTGATTTACCCTTTTCATTACGATTCAAAGAAACAATTAAACCTTTGATTTCTACATTTGCTTGTGCTCTAACGATAGGAACTGTTTCTTCCATGGATTTACCAGATGTCGTTACATCTTCAATCATGATAACTTTATCTCCATCTTGTAATTTAGAACCAAGTAAGATACCTGTATCACCATGATCTTTGACTTCTTTTCGATTAGAACAATAACGAACTTCTTTTCCATAAAGTTCATAAATAGCCATTGCAGTCGCAACACTTAAAGGAATTCCTTTATATGCTGGTCCAAATAATACATCAAAGTCTAATCCAAATTGATCATGAATTGCTTTCGCATAAAAACAAGCTAATTCATGTAATTGTTTTCCTGTTACATATGCACCTGCATTCATAAAGAATGGAGATTTTCTACCAGATTTCAAAGTAAAATCACCAAATTTCAATGCATTACAAGATAACATAAATTCCACAAATTCTTTTTTATACTGTTCCATTAGTTCATTGCCTCTTCAATCATTTCATATGTTTCTTTCGGTGTTTCACTCTTTGTGATGCTTCTTCCAACAACGATCATATCGCAGCCTTGTTCTTTTGCGTATTCTGGTGTAGCGACACGCTTTTGATCATCTACAGAGTTTCCTGCTAAACGAATTCCAGGAGTAACTGTTAAGAAGTCATCTCCACAAGCTTCGTGAATTGCCTTAGCTTCATGCACAGAACATACAACGCCATCTAATCCAGCTTCTTTTGCGTTCTTTGCGTAATGAATAACAGTATCAATGACTTCACCTTCAATTCCCAATTCATTGTTCATTGCTTCTTTTGAAGTACTTGTTAATACTGTAACACCAATCAATTTAGCTGGTTCTTGTCCAGCAGGTGTTCCTTCTAATATACCTTCTTTAGCAGCCTTCATCATTTCAATACCACCTGCACAATGACAGTTCACGATATCTACGCCTAATTTCGCTAAATTCTTCATACCGCCTTTTACAGTATTAGGAATGTCATGTAATTTAAGGTCCAAGAAAATCTTATGTCCCATTTTCTTAACTTCTTTAACAATGTCTAGACCACATGCATATGTTAATTCCATACCAATTTTTACATATACTGGTTCATCAAATTGTTTTAAAAATTCTAAAACTTGTTCTTTGTTTGAAAAATCTAACGCAATAATTGTTTTACTCATTTTAAGCTCCTTCCAATTGCTTCTTGAATTGAATTCAATCTATATTTTTTTAATGTTTCAGGTAATTCTTCAATGATCTTCTTACAAATAAATGGATCTTTGAAATTTGCAGCACCAACTTCAACTGCACTAGCACCTGCATAAAGATATTCTAAAACATCTTCACTGCTTGTAATACCACCAACGCCAATGATTGGAATATTGACTTCTTTAGCACATTGATACACGCAACGAATTCCGACCGGCTTTACTGCTGGTCCGCTTAATCCACCTGTTGTATTAGCTAAGACTGGTTTTCCTGTTTTTAAATCAATACGCATACCAAGTAATGTATTGATCATGACCAAGCCATCAGCTCCACCTTCTTCTACTGCTTTTGCGATAGAAACAATATTTGTAACATTCGGAGACAATTTTACATAGATTGGCTTTTTAGATACTGCTTTACACATTTGTGTTATGTGTTTGGCAAGCTCAGGATCTGTTCCTAGTCCCATGCCACCATGTTTTACATTCGGACATGAAATATTCAATTCAAATGCTTTCACAACAGGTTCATCATTCATCTTTTCAATAACAGTCACGTAGTCTTCTTCTGTACTACCCGCAACATTGGCAATGATTTCTGTATCGTATTTCGATAAGAATGGTAATTCATTTTCAATGATATAATCCACACCATGATTTTGTAAACCAATCGCATTCAACATGCCACTTGGTGTTTCCGCAATACGTGGTGTAGGATTTCCAAAACGTTCTATCGGTGTTGCAGACTTAATAGCGATGCCGCCTAAAATAGATAAGTCATACAATTCTGCAAATTCTCTACCATATCCAAAACAACCGGACGCTGGTATGATTGGATTCTTTAAATTTAATCCAGGTAATTGAATTGATAGATTCATTACAACACCACCTTTCCAATTGGAAATACAGGTCCATCTTTGCAAACGCGTAAACTATTTCCATCCGTATCTTTTACAACACATCCCATACACGCTCCCATGCCACAAGCCATTCTTGCTTCTAAGGAAATACATCCTTCATTGTATTGATCATTGATTGCTTTTAACATTGGTAACGGTCCACAAGACAAGACATAATCACAATCAATTTGATTTTCTTTGATTGCATCCAATACAGTTCCTTTACTTCCAACGCTTCCATCCATTGTCGCAAGATAAACATCTTCAGTAATTGCCTTGAAAGCATCCAATAAAATAACATCATCTTTTGTATTGAATCCTAATACGACAGTTATCTTTTGATTTATTTTTTGATATTGTTTGGCAGTCTCTAGAAGTGGAGGAACACCTACCCCTCCACCAATCAAGAGTACTTCTTTTTCTTCAACCGGGAATCCATTTCCACATGGTCCAAACAAAGAAACTGTTTTTTCTTTCATTTGAGACATGTATTCTGTACCTTGTCCTACAACTTTATACACAATAACGATCGTCTCATCGTCTTTTACTTCACACACTGAAATTGGTCTTCTTAAAAAGAAACCAGGAACTTCCACTTCAACAAATTGACCACAAGCAACATCTTTTGCGATACTCGTTTGTAGTGTCATTTGATAAACATCTTTTCCAATACATTCATTGTTTAATATTTTCGCAATATCTGTTTTCATCATTTACCCATTTCATTCATAGAAATCATAGAAAAACTTCTAGATTCTAATACTCTGCATAATGCATCTGCAGTATCTAAAGATGTCATACAAGAAATATTATTTTCAGCAGATACTCTACGAATCAAGAACCCATCTAAACTTGTTTCTCTATTCTTATCTTCCATTGTATTGATAACAAAGGAAACTTTTCCTTGTTGAATAATATCCAAGACATTTTCTTTAGCGTCTTCATCATTGATCTTCGCAGCAACATGTACAAATAATCCATTTTCTTTTAAGAATTTAGCTGTACCAGAAGTTGCATAGATACCATACCCAATTGCGTATAAGCGTTTAGCGATCTTCAACGCTTCATTCTTATCACTATCTGCGATTGTCATCAATACTGTTCCATACATTGGAATCCTAACACCACTCGCAACCAAAGCTTTATACAATGCATTTTCTAGACTTGTATCACCACCTAGTGCTTCACCTGTAGATTTCATTTCAGGTCCTAAAACTGTATCAACGCTTCTCAGTTTAGCGAAAGAGAATACTGGTGCCTTTACATAGACTCTAGATACATCTTCTGTGTGATATCCAGGTGTGTAGCCTTGTTGTTCAATAGATTCTCCTAGAACAGCTTTTGTAGCTACCGTACACATTGGTACACCTGTAATCTTTGATAAGAAAGGAACAGTTCTACTAGATCTTGGATTCACTTCTAATACATATACTTTTTCATCTTTATCTACGATAAATTGAATATTATATAAGCCAATAAAACCAAATCCTTTTCCAATGCGAATTGCATAATCAATAATTGTATCTTTCACTTGCTTAGATAAAGATTGTGTTGGATATACAGAGATAGAGTCACCAGAGTGAATACCAGCTCTTTCAATATGTTCCATCACACCTGGAATATAAACTTCATTTCCATCCGCAATTGCATCGATTTCACATTCTTTTCCTAAAACATAACGATCGACTAAAATTGGAGAATCATGAGAGATTTCTTTTACAGCTGTTGCCATATATTTCTTTAATTCTTCATCATCTTGTACGATTTCCATCGCTCTACCACCTAATACATAAGATGGTCTAACAAGAACAGGATAAGAAATTTCATGTGCGATTTCTAATGCACCTTCAACAGTAGTTGCAGTTTTACCAACTGGTTGAGGAATTTCTAGTTTTTCTAACATCGCTTCAAATTCATGACGATCTTCTGCAAGATTGATAGATTCTAAAGAAGTTCCTAGAATCTTAACACCATGTTTGGATAAAGAATCTGCAAGGTTAATTGCTGTTTGTCCACCAAATTGTACGATTACACCAATTGGTTGTTCTAAATCAATAACATGCATTACATCTTCTGTTGTTAATGGTTCAAAGTAGAGTTTATCTGAAATCGAGAAATCAGTAGAAACTGTTTCAGGATTGTTATTGATAATGATTGCTTCATAACCTTCCGCATGTAATGTTTCAATACAATGTACTGTTGCGTAGTCAAATTCTACGCCTTGTCCGATACGAATTGGACCAGAACCTAAAACGATAACTTTCTTTTTATCACTTTGAATTGATTCATTTTCATGTTCATATGTCGAATAGAAATAAGGTGTTTCAGAACGGAATTCACCAGCACATGTATCAACCATCTTATAAACTGGGGTAATACCTTCGTTTCTTTCTAAGTTATAAAGATCAAATTCATTCATGTCCCAATTTCTTGCGATAAAAGAATCTGAGAATCCATATTTCTTTAACTTTCTTAATACTTCAATATCACCAACATGATCTTTCATTTCTTTTTCAAGATCAATGATTCTTTGAATATGTGACAAATACCAATAATCAATATTCGTTACATCATGAACACTCTTTGCATCTAAACCTCTTCTGAGCCATTCAGCCACCGCAAAGATTCTTTCATCATCTCTACCGCCAATCTTAGAGAATAATTCTTCGTTAGTTAAATCATAGAATTCTTTTTTCTCAATGTGGTCTACTTTGATTTCCAAAGAGCGAACAGATTTTAAGAATGATTCTTCAAAGTTACGTCCAATGGACATCACTTCACCTGTCGCTTTCATTTGTGTTCCTAGTTTACGATCTGCATTTGGAAACTTATCAAATGGAAGTCTTGGGAATTTAGTAACGATGTAATCTAATGCTGGTTCAAAACATGCGTAAGATGTTCCTGTAATTGGATTTATAATTTCATCTAATCCAAGACCAACTGCTAATTTCGCAGAAATTCTCGCAATTGGATAACCTGTTGCCTTAGAAGCTAAAGCAGAAGATCTAGATACACGTGGGTTCACTTCAATAACATAGTATTTGAAGCTTTTTGGATCTAAAGCTAATTGAACGTTACATCCACCACAAATCTTTAATGCACGAATGATCTTTAAAGATGCATTTCTTAACATTTGATTTTCATGGTCTGTTAATGTTTGAACAGGTGCAGTAACAATGGAGTCACCTGTATGAATACCAACAGGATCTAAATTTTCCATATTACATACAACAATTGCGTTATCTTTCGCATCACGCATTACTTCATATTCAATTTCTTTGTATCCAGCTATAGATTGTTCTACAAGGATTTGATGTACTGGGGACATCTTTAAACCAGAATCAGCAATCAAACGTAGTTCTTCTTCGTTATGAGCAAAACCACCACCAGTACCACCTAATGTATAAGCTGGGCGGATAACAAGTGGGTAACCTTCTCTTTTACCAAATTCAACAGCTTCTTCAATAGAATGACAAATATCACTTTCAGGAATTGGTTCATGTAAGTCTTGCATCAAGCTTCTAAAACGTTCTCTATCTTCTGCTTGATTGATTGCGTCAATATCTGTACCTAATACTTCAACACCAAAATCATCTAAAATGCCATCTTTTGCGAGTTCAACAACAAGATTCAATCCAGTTTGTCCACCTAATGATCCTAAGATTGCATCTGGTCTTTCTTTGAAAATAACGCGTTTTGCGAATTCTAATGTTAGAGGTTCAATATAAACTCTATCTGCGATAGAAGAGTCAGTCATGATTGTTGCAGGATTAGAATTGATTAAAATAACTTCATAACCTTCTTCTCTTAAAGAAGTACATGCTTGTGAACCAGCATAGTCAAATTCTGCTGCTTGTCCAATAACGATTGGACCAGAGCCAATCACCATGATTTTATGAATGTCTGTACGTCTAGGCATGTTTATTCTCCTTTTCAATCAACTCAATAAATTCATCAAACAAATAGTTTGAATCTTGTGGACCTGCATTTGCTTCAGGATGATATTGCACCGCAAAAACAGGATATTTTGTATGTCTTACACCTTCACAGCTCTTATCATTTAAAGCTTCATAACTCATTTCTAAATCTGTATTCTTCAAAGAATCAATATCCACCGCAAATCCATGGTTTTGAGAAGTGATTTCTACTTTGCCAGTTTTTAAATTTACGACCGGATGATTTCCTCCACGATGTCCAAATTTCAATTTATATGTTTTTGCGCCACTCGCTAAAGCAATCAATTGACAACCTAAGCATATTCCAAAAACAACTGTATTAGGAATGAGTTTCTTCACATTTTCAATAACATCTGTTAAATCTGCAGGATCACCAGGACCATTACTTAAGAACACTGCATCCGGATGCATCGCAAGAATTGCTTCAGCACTTGTATCATAAGGAACGACCGTCAGATCACAACCTCTTTGCGCAAGTTCTCTTAAAATAGATAACTTGATTCCAAAATCCATGACTACGATCTTCTTTCCTCTTCCTGGAATTGGATAAATTGTTTTTGTGGAAACTCTAGCTACTTGATCATGTAAAAAATCAGCATTCTTCAATTTTTGAACAAGTGCATCAATTTCTTCTTCTGTATTACAGAATGAAGCTTTTAATGTACCTATTGCACGAATCTTCTTTGTGATTTCTCTTGTATCTATGCCATAGATACCTGGAATTTCAACTCTTTTTAAATACGCATCTAATGTTTCTTCACTTCTAAAGTTACTTGGTGTTTCACAATAATCTTTAATAACAAATCCAAATACATGTGGAACAACAGATTCATTATCATCACGATTGATTCCATAGTTACCAATCAATGGATAAGTCATCATAACGATTTGTCCACAATAAGAGTTATCTGTTAGGATTTCTTGATAACCTGTCATAGATGTATTAAAAACAAGTTCTCCGATTTGGTATTGATCAAAACCAAATCCTTCTCCTTCATAATACGTTCCATCTTCTAATACGAGATATCTTTTCATTTGTCCTCCTTCCAAACTGTTTTACCAGATACGATAGTTTCTTTTACTGTTGCGTATACGCTCCAACCATGAAATGGCGTATTTTTACCCATTGATTCAAATTGATTGATATCAATCATATTTTCATTTCCGAGTTGCATTAAAACTAGATCACTACTGTAACCAACTTCAATTTTACCTACATTGTTTAAACCAAATCTTTTCGCTGGCTTTCCGCTCATCCATTCTACCAGTTGCGCTAATGTCCAACGATGTGTGTTATGTACAAACTCAGTATAAAGTAATGGGAATGCAGTTTCTAGTGAAACAATGCCAAATGCTGACTGTGACATTGGTTTATTTTTATTTTCCATTGTATGTGGCGCATGATCATTCGCAATAAAGTCTAATGTTCCATCTTCCAACCCTTCAATCAAACTCATACGATCTTCATGGCTTCTTAATGGTGGATTCATTTTCCACATTGGGCCTTTTACATCCTGATCTTCTAATAATAGATGATGTGCTGTAACTTCTGCACTTACATCTGTACCATTCTTTTTTGCATTTCTTAAAGCTTCTACAGATAAATGAGAAGAAATATGACAAGCGTGATATTTACCATGTGCTTTTAAAGCAGTTTTTAAATCTTCTGTTAATGGTGCACTTTCACACTCATCAGGAATTCCAATCCAACCTTTATCTGTATTTACTTTAGATAAATGAACTGAACCACCTTGTGGGCGATACTTTAAATCTTCTGTATGACACGCAATGATACAATCATTCTCTTTAGAAAATCGCAACGCTTGATCCATAATGCTTTGATCATTCATACCAACACCATCATCACTGAACCATTTCACGCCTAATGTATGCATACCTTTTAAATCAGATAATTCTTTCCCTTGTTCATTTACTGTGATTGTTCCATAAGGATATGTATGAACAACTGATTCTTTTTCAATCAATTTCAAATAATCATCCATCACTTCTTTTGTATCTGGAGAAGGAATGATATTAGGCATCGCAAATACAGATGTAAATCCACCATGTGCTGCCGCTAATGATCCAGTATGGATTGTTTCTTTTTCTTCATGACCTGGTTGTCTAAAATGAACATGTACATCAACAAGTCCTGGTAATAGTGTTAGTCCAGTTCCATCGATCGTATCAACATCTTCATAAATATTAGAACCAATTTCTAATATTTGATTTTCATCAAATAATACATTTACTTTTTGTAATGTATTTTCATATAAAACGTCTGCGTTAATGATTTGTCTTCTCATTTGTTATCCTCGAACGGCTCAAAACCATATGCACGTTTAATGACCGCTTTTCTCACTAACATTCCATTATGCATTTGTTCAAAGATACGACTCTTTTCAGCTTCTACTAGATCGTCCGCAATTTCCACGCCACGATTTACTGGAGCTGGATGCATAATAATTGCGTGTTCTTTTAACATATCATAACGTCTATGATTCATGCCATATTGTTCTAAATACTCTTCATCACTCAGATTAGAAGCAGCACCTCTTTCTTTTTGAATTCGAAGCATCATTACAACATCTGCATCCTTGATAGCTTCATCAAAGTCTACAAATGGATATCCTTCTCTTTCAAATACTTTTGGTCCTGCAAACTTTACATGCATACCAAATAATTCAAAAGCATATTTATCTGATTGTGCTACTCTAGAATGTGCTACATCTCCACAAATCACAACATTCAATCCTTCTAACTTACCAAATTCTTTATAAATCGTTAATAAGTCTAATAAACATTGTGTTGGATGTTCATTCGCACCATCACCTGCATTTAATACAGGAATCTTTAATCCTTCAAGTTCATTCCAATAAAATTCTTTTGAACTTCGAATTACCAATGCATTGTAACCTGCAGATTCTAATGTTTTACAAGTATCGTATAACGTTTCTCCCTTTGTTACAGATGAAGCAGAAGTCTGTACATCTGCCACCTTACAACCTAATTGCAATTCTGCGGATTCAAAGGAATAATGAGTTCTAGTGGATGCTTCAAAAAAAAGATTGGCTACGATTGCCTTTGTAGGCAACTGCCAATCTGAATAAGAATTAGAAAACATTAAAGCATCGTTTAGAATATGAATCATGTCATCCTTTGATAAATCTCTCATAGATACAAGTGAGTACTTATTCATAAAAACGCCTCCATATTTTTTTTCAAAAAAAAGGAATGATTTTCAACTTGATAATTCATTTCCTTTTTCCTTGAAATATTTTAACAAAATACCATAGATATGCAAGAGAAATTTTTGTTATTTTCTATGTGCCCCTTAACATATCCGTAATATGCAATTTTACTGTTCTTCTTTATTCTTAAAAATATTTGCCTGTTGAGCTATTTCTTTTACTTTCTTATAACAATCTTCTGAAATTACATTGTTTTCAAATAAGTAATGAGCTTCATGTATTTCAGATATCATACGCATTGGATCATCTACGACCATACGTCTGATTTTAGATAAATATTGTTGATCATTTTCAAATACTGACATGTAAGATACCTCTAGTACTATTGTACACGCTTACAAGAAAAATAAAAGAACTCATTTTTGATTTGTTTTAGAATGTGGATGTGCCAACTCTACAACTTTTGTTAAACGATCTTGTGTTACATGTGTATAGATTTGCGTTGTCTGTAGATTTTCATGTCCAAGTAGTTCTTGTACGATTCTAAGATCTGTCCCATTATCTAAAAGATGTGTGGCAAAGGAATGTCGAATCATATGAGGATGTATATGCATATCAATTCCAGAGCGAATTCCGGCCTTTTCACATATATTTTGAATACTTCTAGAAGAGATTGGTTTTCCTTTTTGATTCACAAATACAAATCCATGTTCTTCTTTGTTCATCATGAATGTAGGTCGTACGTTCTGTATATAATACTCTAATAATTGTGCGCATCTAGGATAGAATGGAATCATTCTTTCCTTGCTTTCTTTTCCTAATACGCTTAAATATCTTTCTTTAATATTGACATCTAATAGTTTTAAACCAGCACATTCTGATACACGTAAACCACATGCATAAATTACTTCTAACATGCAACGATCTCTGATATCCACATCATTTGTTAAATCAAATGAATTAAGTAATGTTTCCATTTGATCAAAGGTTAAGTATTCAGGTAATTTTCTTTTTGTAGTTCCTGAATGAAAAAGTATCACAGGATTATTTTTAATTCCTTCTTGTCGATTTAGATAACGATAGAAAGATTTTAGAGAGGATAAGTTTCTTGCATAGGATGCATTGGATAGTTTTGTACCTGTTAAATCCCCACTTCTTAATTGTGTGATGTAATTAGCAATATGCTCTTTTGTTACAGATTCAAAAGAAGAGATATTGTTATCTCTTAAATATGTTAAGAATCTTTCAATATCTCTACGATATGCATCTTGTGTATCTTTTGAACCCGTTCTACTTAAGGCAATATGATTCAAAAAAGAATCTAAAGATTTTTCAAAGTCTGCCATCTTCTTTTAACTTTCTAATAATTTCTAAAGACTGAGGAGCGTACGCATTCTTACGATCTTTTTTCTTGACGTTGTTGTTTAAATGAACAATTCCAAAATTTGCATTCATAGGTTGAAAGTTTTTAGAATCTGCATGTGTAATGTAATATGACATAGAACCAATGACTGTTTCATTGCCTGGTTTTACAGGTTCCTCATCATTTAATACATGTGCTAGGTTAATTCCCGCTAGCATTCCACTCGCAGCACTTTCAACATATCCTTCAACACCTGTCATTTGTCCTGCAAAGAATAGATCTTTTCTATCTTTGAATGCATAAGTTTCATCTAACACCATCGGTGAATTGATATACGTATTACGATGCATGACACCATAGCGGACAATTTCTGCATTTTCAAGTCCCGGAATCATATGAATGATTCTTTTTTGTTCCGGCCATTTTAAATGTGTTTGAAAACCAACAATATTATAAAGAGAAGCTTGTGCGTTATCTTGTCTGAGTTGTACAACAGCGTATGGTCTTTTTCCATCAGGTGTATCTAATCCTACAGGTTTCATAGGACCAAATAATAGTGTATTTCTACCTCTTTTCGCCATTACCTCAAAAGGCATGCATCCTTCAAATACTTTTTCATTTTCAAAGCCATGTACTTCAGCTACTTCTGCAGTAATCAGCGCATCATAGAAGGTATTAAATTCATCGATTGTCATTGGACAATTAATATAATCCGCACTCCCTTTATCATATCTACTTTTCTTATATGCTTTTGACATATCAATGCTTTCAAAAGTAACAATTGGTGCTGCTGCGTCATAGAAATAACAATATTTATTATCAATGATCGTACCAATCGCATCTACCATCGCTTGTGATGACAATGGTCCTGTTGCGATAACACATGGTGCTTCAGGAATATGATCTACTTCTTCATCAATGATTTCGATATTAGGATCATTTTGAATTTTTTCTGTAATCTTTTTCGAAAACAAAGTACGATCAACTGCCAATGCACTACCTGCTGGTAAAGAAGTTTCATCAGCAACTTCCATGATCAAAGAACCAATTGTACGCATTTCTTCTTTCAACAATCCAACTGCGTTTGTTAGGGCATCAGAACGTAAAGAATTGGAACAAACTAATTCCGCAAATGTATCCATATGATGTGCTTCTGATTTTTTATGAGGTTTCATTTCATAAAGCTTTACATGAACTCCACGTTTCGAAAGTTGATATGCAGCTTCACATCCAGCAAGTCCTGCCCCTACTACAATTGCTTCTTTCATTCTGTCACCTTTTTCTTCGTTGTTGCTTTCTTCTTAGTTGTCTTTTTCTTTGTAGTTTTTTTAGAAGAAGCTTTATCTTTTTTTGATACGATTTTTTCTCCATCTAGATTTTCCATATAATGACATTTTGGAAATCCTGAACATCCTAAGAAATATGTACCAAATCTAGATTTTCTCTTTAATAATTCTTTTCCACATTCCGGACACATCTTACCAGTTGGTTCTGGTTGTTCTTTCACTTTTGTAACCAAAGAACGTGTATATCTACAAGTTGGAAAATTCGAACAAGAAATAAATTTTCCATAGCGCGAATTACGATAAACAAGTTCTCCACCACATTCAGGACAGATTTCTCCAACTTTTTCTGGTGCAATCTTTTCCATTTTTTCATAAGCAGTATCTAATAAAGGTGTGAACTTATCATAGAATGCACGTAATGTAGGAACCTCTTCTCGTTTTCCTTCCGCAATCTCATCCAATTCACTTTCCATATCTCTTGTATAAGAAACATTGATAATGCTAGAAAAATATTCATCTAACTTATCCGTAGTCAAAATTCCTTGTTCTGTTGGTGTAAAGAATTTTGTACGACTCTTTTCTTTAACAGGAGCTAATGTAACGTATCCTCTTTGTTGGATCGTATCAATGATCATTGCGTAAGTGGATGGTCTACCAATACCATCTTCTTCTAGTTTCTTGATCAAAGAAGCTTCTGTATATCTCTTTGGTGGTTCTGTAAAGTGTTGTGTTGGTGTAACACTTTCTGCATTGAGTTGTTCACCTTCTAATAGTTCTGGAAGGATCGTATCTTTATTAGATGCATAATCACCATATACTTTTAAGTAACCATCAAAAGCTAATACACTTCCATTAGCTACAAAATCAAATTCATTTTGAGATAAAGTTACAGCGACTTTATCAGATTTACTTGCGGCCATTTGAGAAGCTAAAGCTCTACAATAAATAAATTTATATAGTTTATATTGATCATTTGTTAAATGGGATTTGATAGAATCTGGAGTATATGCAATATTTGTAGGTCGAATTGCTTCATGTGCATCTTGTGCACCATCATCATTCTTTACATGGTAATAACCCAAATATTCTTTTCCATATTCTGTTTCAATTTGATTTCTAGCACTTTGAATAAATACATTACTTAATCTTGTAGAGTCAGTACGCATGTAAGTAATCAAACCTTCTTGACCATTTCCAATATCCACCCCTTCATACAAGCCTTGTGCGATAGACATTGTTCTTTTGGCAGAAAAACCTAATTTTGTGGAAGCTTCTTGTTGTAAAGTAGAAGTAATAAATGGTAATGGAGCCTTATTAGAAGTTTTTGATTTCTTAATATTCGTAACTGTAAATGCTTCTTTCGTACCATTGATAACATTCATCGCATCAGCTTCATTTTTTAGTTCTGCTTTTTTACCATTCACTTTTGAAAGCTTTGCGTTGAATTTGCGATTCTTCTTTTTAAAAGCTGCTTCTACTTCCCAATATTCTTCAGGAATAAAAGCTTGAATTTCTCTTTCTTTTTCTACAATCAATTTTAAAGCTACTGATTGAACACGTCCTGCAGATTTAGATTTAATCTTATTATGTAATAATTTTGATAGTTTAAAACCAATGATTCTATCTAAGATACGACGTGTTTCTTGAGAATGCACAAGATTCATGTCTAAAGTTCGTGGCTGTTTAAAAGCTTCTTGTACCGCATTCTTTGTGATTTCATGGAATGTAACACGATCAACCAAATTCTCATCTAAACCTAGCTCTTGTGCTAAATGCCAACTGATTGCCTCTCCCTCACGGTCCGGGTCGGTTGCCAGATACACAAAATCAGATTCACTTGCGAGTTTTTTTAATTCTTTTACAGTATCTTTTTTATCTTTTGAGATTTGATAAGTTGCTTCAAAATCATGATCTACATCTACACCTAGACCATCCTTTCCTTTTGTCGCTAAATCTCTAATATGTCCTTTGGAAGAAACAACCGTATAGTCTTTTCCAAGATATTTTCCAATCGTTTTAGATTTTGATGGGGATTCCACTATTACTAGATTCTTCATTTCTATACCTCCATTTCGCATAATAACGAGCATTTAAAACAATATCCTAAAATTGTTATGTTTTCAACATCTATTTTTCATAGGTCATATAACTGTTTTGTATCATATAGAATTTGCGCACCTTGTTCAATCAACAGATTACAACCTTCTCCTTCTATTTGATTCATTCCATAAGGAACACACCAAACTTCTTTTCCTAATGTGATTGCTTCATTGACTGTTAACATCGTACCACTTCTTTTTTTTGCACTTGTAACAATACATTTATCACCTAATGCAGCTAAGATTCGATTTCTCCAAACAAAGTGATGTTTTTGAACTTGAACATCAAATGGATACTCACTTAAAATCAAATGATTTCTTTTCATTTCTTGATACAACGATGTATTACTTTTTGGATATGCATAATTCAGTCCAGAGCCAATGACACCTATTGTTTTACCTAGACAACGTATTGTAGAAGAATGCGCACAAGCATCTGCACCTTTTGCGAGTCCAGAAACGATAACATATCTTTGAGACAATATTGATGCGATAGAATTTGTACAATTGATTCCATATTGAGACAATTCTCTACTTCCAACAATTGTTATACATTTCTTCTTTAATAATGTAATATCACCTTCATAGAATAATACCCATGGTGGATATCTTAATTGTTTTAACACATCTGGATATTCCTCATCAAGAATCGTGATACATGGTGTATGTGGTTGTAGTAAATGATGTATTGGTTGATTTTGTTGAATTGCCTTTGTGATTTTGACCCATTCTCCTTGATTTTGAATGGATAATTGAATGATTTTATCTCTTTTGTTCATAATACCCCTAAGATACTATTCACAAAAAAATTACAATATCCAAAAAAAATCTCCAAAATGGAGATTAAAATAGTGATTGTTGTCTTACTCGAACTGGGCCAAAACTTCTACGATGAATTGGTGTAATCCCATAATCATCTATTGCTTGCATATGTTGTTTTGTTCCATAACCTTTATTTTTCGCAAAACCATATTGTGGGTACATTAAATCATATTCTTTCATAATACGATCTCTTGTAACTTTCGCTAATATAGAAGCTGCCGCAATCGATATAGATTTTTGATCTCCCTTGATCAAATCAATGACCGTTTTATCAATCGGCATTTTCATCGCATCACTTAATACAATTTCACTTGGTGCATGCATTGCGATTTCCATCATTGCCTTACGATCTGCTTCTAAAATGTTATACCGATCAATATCTTCTACACTCACTTCTATGATTTCAAACCACAAAGCATCTTCTTTGATCACTTCAAATAATTGATCTCTTTTCTTTTCGCTCAAAGCCTTAGAATCATAAATATCAGGATTTTCATATCCAATAGGAAATACAACGCCCGCAACAGATAAAGGTCCTGCAAGCGGTCCTCTTCCTGCTTCATCAATCCCTACGACAAATTGATTTTTTGTCCAATAAGTATGTTCATATTGATTTTCACATATTTTCGTTATCTTCTTCATCCGCATGTTCCAAAGTTAATCTTCCATATTTACCATGTCTTAAATCTGTCAAAAATGCTTCTGCAGCACGTTTTGTATCTAATGTGTCTTCTGACAATTTGAAGTGACGTTTAATCGCAATCGCTTTTAACATGCCATTTGGATTGACTTCACCACTATCATAATAGTCTTCTAATAATCCGGGATATAGATCTTGAATCCAATGAATTGCATCCATCGCAATCATTTTTTTATCTAATATATCATCATTAATTGATCCTAATGCAGCTAAAACAGAACCCGTTTTTTCATCTTCAAACTTAGGCCATAATACTCCAGGTGTATCTAATAAATCCAATTCTTTATCTGCATGGATCCAAGTTAATGAACGTGTTACACCAGGTTTATCTGCAGCTTTCAAAGAATTCTTGCCTGCGATACGATTGATCATCGTTGATTTTCCTACATTTGGAATTCCTGCAGCCATTGCACGTACAGCCCTAGGATTAATTCCTCTAGCACGTTGTTTATCTCTTTTTGCTTGCATCACATTTAACGCTTCTTTAATGATTTTCTTTCCACAGTTTGGATCTCTCATTAAATCTACCGCAATACACGATACATTTTCGCTTTTCAATTTTTTCAACCACTTTTCTGTTTGAATAGGATCCGCTTGATCCATCTTAGATAAAACAATTAAACGTGGTTTTTGATTTGCCATTTGAAGAAGCATTGGATTTCTAGAGGACTCTGGCATACGTGCATCACGTAATTCAATAACCATATCAACAGCCTTTAATTTTTCTAACATTCCTCTTTTGGCTTTTTCCATGTGTCCAGGATACCATTGTACTTTTACCATAATACCTCCTCAAAAAAACTACTGTATTTTTATACAGTAGCTTATTTTACCATGTTTGTGCTCCAAATTCACTTAAAGGCCAAGCAATAAATATTCCTTTTGATTTAATATTTTCTTTTTTGAATGGTCCATAGTATCTAGAATCAGAAGAATGAGGGCGATTATCTCCTAAACAATAATATTCATCATCACCAAGAGTTACTTCTGTAATATCAGGCATCCATCCGGATCCATACGATTCAACATATTCTTGCGATAAGAATGTTTCTTCTACTGCTTCTCCATTGATGTATAATTGACCATTGGAGTAAGAAACCGTTTCATTCGGCAATCCAATAACTCTCTTCACTAAATATTCATTCTTTTCAGGTACATAAATAATTACAATATCAAATCTTTTAATTTCTGATGTATGAAAACCTAACGTATTTGATACACCTAAAGCACCATCATTTAATGTTGGATACATAGAATTTCCCTTTACTTGTACAGGTCTTACAACATAATTTGTCAACAAGAATACCGCAACCATACAAATAACAAGATCTTTTATAAATGAAAAAACTTCATCTGTTGCGGAATGTTCTTTTTCAGGCTTCTCAGGTTTTCTTTCAGGAACTTCTTTTTTTTGTTGTTTCGTTTCCAATTCAGGATTTGTTAATCTTTCAAATACTTGTGTTTCACTTAATACTTTATTTTCGTCTTTATTTTCCATAATCTTCACTATTATACAACAGAAAAAAGAGAAAGCCATAGCTTTCTCTTCACAAGATTCTTATCGACGATCTTCCTTGATACGTGCGTTCTTAGCAGATCTACCCTTGAGATAAGATAGGTTAGCTCTTCTAACTTTACCGTAACGAACAACTTCGATTTTTTCGATGATTGGGGAATGAACAGGGAATGTTCTTTGAACTCCAATACCAGAAGAAATCTTACGTACTGTAAATGTAGCACCAATGCCACCATTAGAACGATCTACAACAACACCTTCGAAAACCTGAATACGTGTTTTAGAACCTTCCTTGATACGTACATGAACCTTTACAGAGTCACCAGACTTGAATTCAGGAATGTCATCACGTAATTGATTCTTAGTAATCTTGTCAACTAAACTTAAATCCATTTTATTTTCTCCTTTATTAACGAATGATCAACAGCTCTTAACTTAATAGCCAGCGGAACAGTGATGCGTTACAAACGCCATAAGATAATATCATAGAATAAATACAGATGCAATCAAATCCAACCAAATTTTTTACATGCCTTTTCAATTCCATCATCAACATTCTTATCTGTAATATATGTAGCTTTTTTCTTTAATTCTTCTTTTGCATTTCCCATCGCAATAGATGTCCACATTGGATCAAACATAACAAGATCATTTAAATCATCTCCAAAGACAACCACATCTTCTAATGGTGCATTTAAATATTCCATCATCCGAATGATACCATCCCTTTTTGCATCATATTGATAAATGACATATTCAGGAAACATTCTTAAACGTCCAACTTCATTGATCCAAGGTAAATCTTTTTCCATTTCTGGTGTATACGCTAAATACATTTTCATAATAGAAGAAAGAGAGTGATAATCTAAGCTTGCATCATATTGATAAGAAGTTAATTCTTTACGTAATCCTGCTTGTTCTAAAAAGCGATAATCTCGCATCACAACAGAATCATCATCTTTTAGTGCAAGTAACCATCCAATATTATTTTTATCTGCTTCTTCTAAAATATGAATTGTTTGTTGTAAAGGAATTGGTTGAATGTCTTTGATTTCATCATTGATAACAATACATCCCCCACCATTACATACAATGTTATGAATGTTAATTTTATTTGTGAAAGAGATAGCTTTATAATGCGCTCTACCTGTTGCGATAGATACAAAATGACCATTCTCCTTCAATTTTTCTAATGTCTTTTGTGCACTCGGAACAATCTGATGTGTTTTTTCATTTGTTAATGTTCCATCAATATCAAAAAAGAAATACTTTTTATGCATAACTACTAACCCTCTTTCTTTATTAAGCTTCGAATATATCTAAATGAAACTGGATTCAGAAAAACTGTTATTACTAATCCAATGCACATTTTTAGGAATGCATCTTCTTCACCAAAGAAAGAAAAACTAACAATAAAAAACATGATTGATAAAAACCAGCGAATAATATTTATGATATTTTTAAAGATAGAAATAATAAGATCTTCTTGTGCGACCTTTCTTCTTTCTGACTCAATTTTATCTAACTCTTTTAATTCTTTGTCTCTTTGATTCATAGAATGTTTTCCTTTCGATTAACTGCTAATGCATTTTCTATCGTTGTATGTATCGCAAAATCAAAACAATTGATCTTTGTACATAAATAAAAATCTTTTTCAGGAAAAATATCTTGTTGATTTGGATCAAAGAATTTCTTTCCTTCTGTATACTTCAAATCTTCTACTAATTTATTGATATTTGAAATTGGTTTATTTTCAAATAGAGATTTCAAATATAGCGCACAAAGTGTATCTTCTTCTGTTTCTTTTCCTTCCCATCCCATGCATACGATACTAATGTGTTTTGGATGTTTTTTTAGGATTGCTTGTACAGTAGCTTTCGCATTCACAAAAGAGCTGACATAGATATCATCCGCATGGATGGCATTATGGATTCCCAACGTGCCATTAGATGTTGAATGAATTACTGTTTTGTTATGAAAATCGATATGTTCAATTACACTTGGAGCATTACCATAATCAAATCCAGGTAGTATCTTTCCATGTCTTTCTCCAATTAATATATAATTAGGATTTTCTTTCTTTAATTGATACGCTGTGTCTTTATCATAAACCGCAAATACCTCTTTACATCCATTATGAAATAAATAAGCCTCTAAAGAAAACGCACGAAATACATCAATAATGATTGTGATACCTGTTGCGTGTTTTGCTCCTTGGGCAAGTTGTAAAATATTTATCTCCATATTGATACCTCGTTATCATTATATAGCAACTCTCTTGCGAAATAACGTATTTCAGAGTATATTCTAATTATGGAAACGAATAAATTATATTACCCTTTCACTTATACACATCACTACGCATTTACCGTGGCTTTTTATGGTAGTCATGAACCAATGATCGTTAAAGGTCCATTGATCATGAAAACATATTTTAAAGATGACTCCAAAAAAGAAATTGATATCAAACGTACTTCCGCATATTTTATGGATGAATTATTTTATCAAACAAATAAAGTAATTCGTGAAAGCTTAAATGATTCATATAATGGAAAAAGAGAATTAATTGAATTATCATTGCCTGAAATTGGAAATGAATATCGCATTGTTTATAATACTGCTGAAATTCGAAGTGAAAGATATGATGATTCGTTATCTATTTTAAGCAATCGTGATAAAAGTGCCATTGGTGTGGCAATCATTGTAAAAAGAGATCATGATGGCATGTTGCAGTATTTAGATGAAGCAGAAGCTCGTAAGATTTGTTCTTATTACACAACTGATTAAAGGCGTACAAATTGTACGCCTTTTTTCATTTAAATCATTTTTTCTGTTACGATGCCATAAATCATAGGATTGATTTCTTTTGGTTCTTTTTCTATGGAGATTGCTTCATGCATCATCTTTATGACCTCAGATACGTTTCTATCATCATTCACATAAAGTGTACATAATACATCACCTTTTTGAACGGAAGCCCCACATCTCACTTTCATGACCATACCTACTGCAGGATCAATAACATCTTCTTTTTTTGCACGACCTGCACCTAGCATTTGGGCAGCGTTGCCAATTTTTTGAGCGTCCATCTTTGTAATATAGCCATCAAACTCACTTGTTACATCAACATGTTGCTTAACCGCAACAAGTTTTTTCATGTTTTCTACTGTTAAATAAGATGCATCTCCACCTTGTAACGTAATCATATCTTGTAGTTTCTTTAAACCACTTCCATCTTTGATTTTTTCAATCAACATTTTTCTAGCAGTCGTTTCATCTTTCGCAAGATTACCTAATACAAGCATATTTTCACCTAACAACATACAAACTTCAAATAATGGATCAGATTCGTCAACTTGTCCACTTAAGACTTCAACTGCTTCTTGAACTTCTAATGCATTACCAATTTTCATACCTAAAGGTTGATTCATGTCTGTTACCAAAGCTCTAACTTTTCTTCCAACATGTGTTCCAATAGAAACCATTGTTTTTGCGAGTTCAAAAGCATCTTCTTTTGTATGCATAAATGCACCTGTTCCAGTTTTCACATCTAATACGATTGCATCAGAACCACTTGCGAGCTTTTTTGACATGATCGATGAAGCAATCAATGGAACTGATCCTACTGTAGCAGTAACATCTCTCAAGGCATACATCTTTTTATCTGCAGGAACTAAGTTTCCTGTTTGTCCAATCACAGCTAACCCATTTTCACGAACGATTTCCTTGAAACTTTCTAAAGATTGTTCAATAGATGTACCTGGAATAGATTCCAATTTATCTAATGTACCACCTGTATGACCTAGGCCTCTGCCACTCATTTTCGCAACTGTTCCACCACACGCTGCTACTAAGGGAGCGACAATCAATGTTGTGGTATCTCCTACCCCACCTGTTGAATGCTTATCTAATTTAATTCCTGGCAGATCACTTAAATCAACGACATCGCCAGAATGCATCATGCTCATTGTTAAGTCAGCAGTTTCTTTGGAACTCATTCCTCTTTGGAGAATTGCCATCATCATACTAGACATTTGATAATCAGGAATATCCCCCTTCACAAATCCATCTACCATCATTTGGATCTCATCTGTTGTCAAAGCTTCTCCATGAGCTTTTTTATCAATTAAATCAACAAATCTCATAAATTATTTCCCTCAATTCTAAATCGTTATATTTATTATAAATCTAAAAGAAAGTAAATAGAATAAAAGAAAAGAATAAAATTGGAACAGTTGGTGGATCAATATGTGTAGAACATTTATCATTAAATACAATCGTAAATATATAACACATCAGTTGTGCTAAAACGCCAAAAACAATAGCTAAAATCATATTATGTGTCATCATCATTGTATACCCAACAACAAGTGTTATATGATGTGTAACAGGAAAATTCGCATCTACTAAAATTAATATCAATGATAAAGCAGAGATATAAAATCCAATTGTATAGTTTCCAGTGAATTCGGTAAAATACGCAAATACAACTGATATCGCAACAGAATAAAAGATTTGAAAAAGCCAAACATTCTTAGGCAACTTTTCTAGAATCGTAATACCGTCTTTTTTCACTTTATCTCCTGTAGATAAAAACAATCTCGTTAGGATACCTGCACTGAGTACAGTTAACGCTCCACAATCACAAGGGACATTGAAATAAGAAACTAGTGAAAAGAATAAATAACAAATAACACCTGTTAGAAAACCAACAAGTAATACCATAGAATCATTTGTATAAGCTAACGACCTCCATGTATCATAACCATTAATATTTTTGTGTTTTTTTGCAGTATACGCTACGCCAACAACATCCCCATCAAAAATAATTGCAGGTAATAGCATCAAATTGACAACATTATTTTGAAACCAAGTATTATCTAAACCACAACTTGCCATCGTAAAAGAAATAATGCCAGCAAGACCCAACATAATAAATGCTGGTGTTCCACCTACCAAGCATCCTAATACACCTGCGCATCCCGCCAAAACACAATTTACAATCATAAAATTTTCCTTTCAAATTAGACCATATAGTAACGCAACGAATATTGCTGGCAATAGATTCGCTACCTTAAATGAATTACTACGAATCAAATTACAACCAACACAAAATATCAAAATATTCCCTACCAAAGATAAATTACTTAACGCAGCATCTGAAAACACACCTGTTAATAGGCTAGCCAGTAAAGTAACACTCATCTGTAATAAAAATACAGATACAGATGAAAATATGCATCCTTTACCAAGTGTTGCTGCTAGAATCATAACAATCACAAAGTCTAAGATAGCTTTTAAGAATAACGTATCATGATTTCCATAGATACCATCTTGTATCGCACCAACGATTGCCATAGCACCAATACAAACGGTTAAGCTTGATGTTACGAAACCAATCGTAAATTTAGAGTCATTTTTATTTCCACTAACTTTCTTTAACCATTCTCCAAATAAGACAAATTTTTTATCAATATCGATCCATTCACCTATTACACAACCAATCGCTAAAGAAACGATCATCATTAAACTACCTTGTGTATTAATAATACCATCTTGTATTACAAGCATTTCTTTTAAAGCACCTGATATTCCAACAAACATCACCGCTAAACCCATCGCTTTCATAAGGCCATCTCGTACATTATCTTTAAGCACTGTACCAAATGTACATCCAACTACTCCACCAACAATAATCGCAATACAATTTACAATTGTTCCTAAACCTATCATAATTCCCTCTTTACACAAAACAGGAACCTTTGTTCCTGTTATTTTAACTTCTTCCCACAATTTGGACAATATTGTGTATCATCATCTGTTATTTTTGTACCACACTCTGTACAGTAATAAGGTTGAAATGCAGATTCATCTGTTTTTTGTTCTTCTTCAACAACTGATTCTGTTTCTTGTATACCTGTTTCTTGAATCATAGGTTCTACATAAACATTTTCACTTTGTGGTTGCATGTAATATTCATCAAATAATGATTTTCTTTTTCTGTAATATAAAAATGTACAAATCGTTAATATCGCATACACTAAAGCAACAATTACATATGTCATTGTATAGATCAAAGTAATCGTATTCGTAGATAACACAGAACTTATTTCTGTATACTCTAATACTGCATTAACGTAGATAGGATTCATACGAACTAAAACAATGATATAAATACTCTCTATCAATGAAAGAAAATTGTATAGAATTGTCGCTTTAGGACCATAGCTCTTCCACTTCCATAACCCAACACTTGCGTAAAATAGAAGAATACTATAAATAACCATAAAGATTACATTAATAATAACTGGCCAAAAAAAGACGCCCATATTCTGCATACTATAGCCTGCAGCACTCATTCCAGTATTCAAACTAGAGCTTTGATTCCAAAAGAATAAAGCACTAACTACATCATACAGTTGATAGGCATTGATAACAAATAAAATTGGTAATCCAATTTTTAATACCCAGTTAAATTTTAATGGTGTTTTTTTACGATCTGTATATTTCATGATTAATACCTCTTCATTATTTTATAGGAACGATATCAATTTTACCATCTTCTATTTTTTTCAAGATCTTTTCTTCTTCTTTTGAGAAAACATGTTTTTCATATAAATCAGGGCGATAGTGTTTTGTAAGCATCAATGATTGAGCGATTCTCCACTCTTTGATTTTTGCATGATTACCTGATAATAAAATATCAGGAACACACTGTCCTTCATATTCTCTAGGTTTTGTATATTGTGGATATTCTAGAAGTCCATTTTCAAAAGATTCTTCCTCTGTTGATCCTTCAGAAATGGAGCCTTCTAATAAACGAATCACTGAATCCATGATGACCATAGATGCAATTTCACCACCAGTTAATACATAATCACCAATCGATACAAGTTCATCTACATGTTCATTCACTCTAGCGTCAATTCCTTCATAATGACCACACACAATGATTAAATGGTCTTTCTTAGCGAATTCCCTGGATTTTTGTTGAGTAAATGTTTTGCCTAATGGTGACATCATAATAGAATAACTATTCTCTGTTTCAACAGAGTGCAATGCATCTAATAATGGTTGACATTGCATAACTTGTCCCATTCCTCCACCAAATGAAGAATCATCAACATGCTTGAATTTATCTTTTGAAAAATCACGAATTTGTACAAATTCAACTTCAACCAAATTATTTTTAACAGCTCTACCAATGATAGAAGTAGAAAGAAAATCGTTGTACATTTCAGGGAATAAAGTTAAAACAGTAATTTTCATAGAAGGCCTTCCTGCATTACAACTACAATTACTTGATTGTCTAAATCAACAGATTGAATAAATTCTGGAATATAAGGAACTAAAAATTCTTCCATTGTTTCGGTTTGAATACGAATGTTATTTTGTGCACCTGTTGTTTCTTCTACACTAATTACTTTCCCTAATGAATTACCATTTGTATCTTTCGCATTTAAACCAATGATTTGATTTCTATAATATTGTCCATTCTTTAAAGGTTTTCTTCCTTCTTCAGAAATATAGATCATAAGTCCCTTGTATTTTTCAACATCATTGATATTACTATATTCATCAAAACTAACAAGAGAATGTCCTTTATGAACTCTAAATGTCTTTACAATAAAAGGTAAATATTGATTCTCGTAGTTAATATATACGGTATTTCCTTTTTTGTATCTTTCAGAATCAAAATCAGAATAGGATCGTATCTTTAATTCCCCCTTGATTCCATGTGTATTTACAATCTTACCAATACAAATATAATTCATTCTTTACCTCCTATTGAAAAGAAAAGATGGTTTCCCATCTTTCTTAAATTTGTTCAAACTTAATGCTGACTTTTTTGTCATCTGTATGAGAAGCAACAGACATGACTTGTCTTAATGCAGAAGCCATGCTTCCTTTTCTACCAATCAAACGAGCAATATCATCATTCTTTGCATAGACATGAAGAACGATTTCTTTGTCATTGTTGGAAGGCATTTCGCGTACTTCTAAACTTTCCTTGTCTTCAACCATAGGTTTCACAAGATCAAGAAGTACCTGATCAAGCTTTGCCATAATTACTTCTTCTTTCCAGCAACCTTTTCATCATGGAATTGTTTCATGATTCCTTGACGAGAAAGAATGTTACGAACTGTATCAGATGGTTGAGCACCGTTCTTTAACCACTTCATAGCCTTTTCTGCATCTACGAATACAGTTTCAGGTTCTGTAGTAGGATTGATCCAACCGATTGTTTCAATATCACGACCGTCTCTAGGAAAACGGGAATCAGCTGCAACAATACGATATCTTGGAGCCTTCTTAGCACCCATTCTCTTTAAACGTAATTTAACTGCCATTTTTACTTTCCTCCTAATCAACGTGTATTAATATACAACGGTGTTATATTAGTGTCAAGTATTTTTACTTGACAGTTTTAAAATTTTCTTCCAAATTTATTATTAGGCATACGAGACATTTGAGATTGTGCTTGATTCATCATTCTTTCTAATGATTCTTCATTCAAATTACCATTTCGTTGCATCATTCCAATTTGATCCATTGCTTTTTTCATTTTATTGAATTGATTAATCAATTTATTTACATCATCAACTTTAGTTCCAGAACCACGTGCAATTCTTTTCTTCATTGTACCTCTTAGTTTTTCGGGATGTGCTCTTTCATATGGTGTCATAGATTGAATGATTGCCTTTGTATGTGCCATAGCACCATTAGCTTTTGTTTCATCTAACATGCCAGCATATTGATTCATTCCTGGAATCATTTTGATAATTCCACTTAGTGGACCTAATTTTTGAATCTGTTCGAATTGTTTTAACATATCATCCATTGTGAATTGGCCATTCATCATTCTTTCAGCCATTTTTTCAGATTCTTCTAGATCCAATTTTTCTTGTGCTTTTTCAACTAAAGAAACAACATCACCCATTCCAAGAATACGATCTGCCATACGATCTGGATGGAATATGCCCATATCATCAATCTTTTCACCTTCACCCACGAACTTAACAGGAACACCTGTAATCTTCTTGACTGAAAGAACTCCACCACCTCTAGAGTCACCATCAAATTTTGTTACAACTAAACCTGTTAAAGGTAATGCGTCCGCAAAAGATTTAGCTACATTAACGATATCTTGGCCCGTCATTGCGTCAACTGTTAAAAGAATTTCATTTGGGCGTACATAAGCATTGATATCTTGTAATTCTTTCATCAAAGCTTCATCAATATGCAATCGACCAGCAGTATCAATAAAAACAGTGTCATATCCATTTGTTTTGGCATAAGCAATACCTTCTTGTACTGTTTTTAGAGCTGGTGTTTCTACACCTTTTGTGAATACTTCAACATCTATTTCTTTTCCTAATGTTTGTAATTGTTCAATTGCAGCTGGACGAATCACATCTGCAGCAATTAACATTGGATTACGATTATTCTTTTCTTTTGCGATTTTCGCAATTTTCGCAACACTCGTTGTTTTACCTGTACCTTGTAAACCAACAAGCATAATGATTGTTAATCCTTCTTCATTATATTGAATGGAAGCATCTTCACTCCCTAATAAATCAATAATTTGATCATGAACGATCTTAACAAGTTGTTGTCCAGGTTCTACTGCACTTAAAACCTCCTCTCCTCTTGCTTTTTCACGAATATCCTCTAAGAATCCTTTAACGATCTTATAGTTTACATCTGCCTCCAGAAGTGCAAGTCTCACTTCCTTCAACATCTCTTCCATATTCGCGTCAGTTAGTTTTCCTTTACCAACGACATTACGCATCGCTTTATTTAATCTATCACTCAATGAATCAAAAGCCATATTAAACCTCTTTTCTTCGCACTCATAATTTTATCGAACTTCTGAATGAGTGTCTAGATACATTAGAATGTGATTCCGTTTGATTTTCCTTGTACCATTACAAAAGATATCTTTTCCGCTACGATATGTGATAAATATTGTTCCTTATCATTTGTTTTAAAGCTTTTCCCCTCAAGTCTACCACGTACCGCTAGAATATCACCTTTCGTACATAAATCCTGGCATTGTTTCGCTAATCCCTTCCATAATGTGATACTAAAAATATCTTTTTGTATATTTCCCTCTTCCATTTGATAAGGTCTATTGCATTCTAATAAAAGCTGATATTCTCCATCTTTCATTTCTGCTTCTTTTAAGACCCTTCCTACGATTACACAACTATTTAACATCATCTTCCCTCCTTCGTTGCCCAAAAAGTAAACTACATAAAAAATGTAAGCGCAAACAATAAAAACAGTATATTTGTTTCAAAAACAACAAATATACTGTTCTAAACTTGTATTTCTGTTTCATTCCATACAATTTTAAATGTTTTAAGATAAATGAAGAAATTTCTTGATTTTCTTTTTGAACGCTATAGATCTTTTAGCTTTTTCCATGTCATGTGTAAACTTACAACTAGAGCCACAACCACCATGACAATCTCCACAACCACCAGTACAATCTTCTAAACCATGTACTTTAATATATTTCACATCTAAAACAAGTAATATTCCAATAATCAATAAAACAATGAATGTTGTAAAATTCATACTTACCTCCACTCCTTATATATCATGATACGTTTTCAATGAAATTGCAATTAGTTTGCACTAACTTTTATGAATTTTAGTTAAATACCCAATTAATTAGATATTATTATTGAACAACCAATCTTTCATGTTAAAATACTAACGCAAAGAGTTACCGATAAGCGGTTAACTCCAAATATTTGGTCAAATGACCGTGCAGATTTGGTGATCAGCGGTCATTTTTCTTTTTGGATTCTAAATAAGAATCAAACGCTAACGCAAAATGTAGTACAGTAAAAATCAATGAGATTATACTGAGTATTTCTACAACTGTCATAAGCAACTATATTCATAAATTTTTTCCGAATTCACTAAAAAGATTACATTCTTGTTAATCATTATTCTTATAGAATTTAAAAATTTCTATTTTTCACTTATTTGAACAAAGAGGTTTATTTCATGTTAAAATACAAATGCGAAGAGTTACCGATAAGCGGTTAACTCCAAATATTTGGTCAAATGACCGTGCAGATTTGGTGATCAGCGGTCATTTTTCTTTTTGGATTCTAGGTAAGAATCAAATGCTAACGCAAAATGTAGTACAGTAAAAATCAAAGAGATTATACTGAGTATTTCTACTAATGTCATAAGCAACTCCTCAAGAGGAGTTAGAAAAACATATACTCCTCTTGTTTTCCTTTCTATGTAACATAAAAATTTCAACAATGTGGAGCTAACCGCCTACCCGTTATGGTAACTCAATATACTATTCACAAATTTTTTCTGAATTCCTTAAAAAAGATTACGTTCTTGTTAATAAAGTATTCTTTCAAAAATCAAAGACATTTCTTTTTTTCACTAATTTAATCAAAGAGTTTTATTTCATGTTAAAATATTAATGCAAAGAGCTACCGATAAGCGGTTAGTTCCGTTCAATTCAGAAATCGACCGATTGAATCAGGACAAAATCAGCGGTCGTTTTCTTTTTTCTTTTTGGATTCTAGGTAAGAATCAAATGCTAACGCAAAATGTAGTACAG
>CAVHRL010000016.1:0-29362 GCA_963638375.1 Lachnospiraceae bacterium | reverse complement strand
CTCTTATGTTACATAAAAAAACCAAAGTACCACATTCTCAATTTTCTTATTGCCAATATGGATTTAATTTGGATTTTGAAAATAAAGAATTATTATCTTTTTTCTTAAAGAATTTAAAAGAATACGCAAAACAAAAAGGCTCTTTTTTCTTGCGTATTGATCCAAATATAACTCGTTTAGAACATGAAAAAGATGGTCATATCAAAGAGGGTGGATTTAATCATGAATATGTGACAGATTTGTTTATACAAAATGGTTATCAACATCTTGGATATAACTATGGATATAGTGGAAATTGGATGAGTCGTTTTACATATCGTTTAGATTTAGACAGACCATGGAAAGATGTCTTAAAAGGAATCAAACGTTGTTCGCAATATACGAATAAAAACGAACAAAGAGATGTACGTGTTCATAAGGCTGATATTTCTGAATTACCAGTTTTATGTGAGGGACAAGAAGAATTATCAAAGAAATTAGGCTTTGAGCCATATGGATTAGAATACTTTCAAAAGCTTTGGAAATGTTATGCACCATATGTACATTACTATGTTGTTTCTACTAACTTTCATACCGCAAAATGTAATCTTATACAATTGATTCAAGAAGATAAACACAAGCTTGAAACAATGAAAGACGAAAAGAAAAAAGCTCCAATTATGAAGAGTATAGAAGCAATGGAAAAAGAAGTCCAACAAATTGAACAAAGTGGTCTAGATATAGATAAAGAAGTGAATCTAGGTGCTAAATTCATTGTTATGCAAGGCGTAAATGTTTGGAATGTAAATATGTACACGAAGAAAACTTTGATGAATTTTAGGGCTGCATTTGCGTTACATCGATATGCGTTAGAAGATCTTTATCAACAAGGTGCTAAAACATATGATTTTGAAGGAATTTCTGGTTCTTTAGATCCAAAAGATGAATATTATGGACAACAAGATTTTAAGAAAAGTTTTGGTGGAGATTTCTTGGAATTTTTAGGAGAATTTGACGCAATATTCGATCAGAAAAAATATAATACATGGTTTAAAGCAGATCATTTATATAGAAGGGTACGTAGAAAAGTACGATATATTTTCAACAAAAAATAACAAGTTTTCTAACTTGTTATTTTTTATAACGAATTGCCCAATATTTTCTTTTGACGTGATTGATAGCACGCTTTTCAAAACGGAATCGTTTCATTTCAGATTCATTTCTAACATAATCAAATTCACCAATACGCTCTATATATTCAGGTCCAAAAGAACTCTTATAAACATATAAACCATATTCAGGATCATCTTCTGTAGTGACGCCAGAGAAACCAACCATATCGTATTGTGTTACACCATGATCATACATATCACACATTGCGAAATAATGAAGGTTATCTACAGGACGAATAAAGTTGAATTCCGCATGATCATTGTATGTATATAGATCCCAACTCTTATTACCAAATCGAATAAATAAGCCACACGCAATGACTGCAGAGTCTCCATGTTTTTCTTGAAGTTGTTTTGCACGTTCTATATTTTTAAGAGCAGCTTCTTTGGCAGCTTGATCATTTTTATATTTCTTTGTTTCAAGCTCAGCACTCATTCCTTCTATCATTCCAGCTAAATCAATTGTTGTTTTATATAAAACACAATGTTCTTGAAAACAATCTAATAGATTTTGAAAAAATTCTCTTGAATGAGGTGCAAAGCCATCGTTCTCTGTTAATTGTTTTTCTAAACGCATCAAATCAGGAATATCATTCTCATTTCCAATTTGTGTTGATACATGCCATGTCTTATGACGATTGATAGCGCGTCTTCTTTGCGGAATAAAACGTTTAAATACTTCCTCTTTTCCACAACTTAGATCAACAATCAAAGTATAGCGATTCGTCCAAGAACCATTATATGCATAACCATATCCTTTATGTGTATAACCTTCTTGTTTTAAATCTTCAGTTACACATTCATTGTTGAAGCCTTCCAATACATTTCCTTTAATATCATGTGGACAACGTACAACATTAGGATCAACTCTTAAAAATAGTACTTTCTTTTCATCTGCGTATTTTTTTAATAACGCAAACGCTTCATCTCTTTCTGATTTATTTTCATAATTGATACAAGGTCCCCAAGGAATATATGCATAGCTATGATGTAACCAACTTCCAAGTAGTACCATAGCAGTACCAATCAATGTATCAGATTCATAGAAACCTAACATTTCATATTTAAGTCCATCAGTTGCTTGTTTATATTCTCCCCACATGCTCGTTTTCATATAGTGTGAGTATGGATGTTGTTCTACAAATGTATCAAATGCTTTTTTATCCGTTATTGTTTTAATAATCATGATTTACCTCGCACGCATTATTATATAACAAAAAAACCACAGTAGATACTGTGGCTTATGCTTCTAATTGAGCGATAGAAGAATCAAGTCTTCTTAAAGTCTCTTCTTTACCTAAGATTGCGGCGATTTCAACTGCGCCACCAGGTGTAAATTGTTTACCTGTAATAGCTAAGCGAAGAGGGAATAAGATAATTCCATTCTTCACTTCTAATTTCTTAGGAAGCTCTAATAATGTAGTATGTAATGCTTCTTCAGACCAATCTTCTTGACTACTTAAAGCAGTACGACATTCTTTTAGTGAAGTTAAAGCGACTTCAGGATTTGTCTTCATCTTTTTGTTTGTATAAAGATCATTGTCATAAGCAGGGAATGTATCAAAGAAATCTAACATTGGTGGAATTTCAACTAATGTATCTGCACGTTGTTGTACCACTTTTGCGATTGCTTTCTTATCAAAGTTTCCTTTAACAGCTTGATCAATATATGGTTTTACTAGTTCATAGTAAGAATCAAGATCCATACCTCTTAACCACATACCATTCATCCATTTTAACTTTTCAGGATCAAAGATTGCTCCTGATGTACCAATGTGTTTTACATCAAATGCTTGAACCAATTCATCTAATGTATAGATTTCTCTATCTTCACTAGGAGACCAACCAAGTAGGGCAATGTAGTTTAAAATTGCTTCTGGTAAGTAACCTTTCGCAACTAGATCTTGGAAAGAAGCATCACCATTTCTCTTAGATAATTTAGAATGTTCATCTTTCATAACAGGTGGACAATGGATATAACGAGGAATATCCCATCCAAAAGCTTCATAGATCAAGTTGTATTTAGGGGAAGAAGATAAGTATTCCATACCTCTTACAACGTCTGTAATACCCATTAAATGGTCATCAATAACGTTTGCGAAGTTATAAGTAGGGAAACCATCACTCTTCATTAAGATTTGTTCATCTAATGTGTCATTTTCAACAGTAATCTTTCCAAACACTTCATCATCAAATGATGTTGTGCCAGTTGTAGGAATTGTTTGACGAATGACATATGGTTCACCATTTTCAATTCTCTTTTCGCATTCTTCAATGCTTAGATTCTTACATGGATCATCAAATTTAAAGCTTTCTCCACGTGCTTCTTGTAGTTCACGTTGTGCATTGATCATTTCTTCATCACAGAAACAATAGTGAGCACCACCTTTTTGAATCAACTCTTTTGCGTATTTTAAATATAACCCACTTTTAACTCTTTCGGATTGTACATAAGAACCATAGTCACCACCAACATCTGGTCCTTCATCATGTTTTAATCCACATGCACTCAATGTGTCATAAATAATATCTGTAGCGCCTTCAACAAGTCTTCCTTGGTCTGTATCTTCAATACGAAGAATAAAAACTCCATTAGGATCTTTTTTCGCAACAAGATAAGCATATAAAGCTGTTCTTAAATTACCAATATGCATATATCCTGTTGGAGAAGGTGCAAATCTTGTACGAATTGTCATATTTCTTTCTCCTTTTTTTGCGTATCTATTTTACTCTTAAATTATACTTCCTTCAATAAAAAAACGACCAACATCTGTTAGTCGAATAGGCTGGGATAGAGAGATTCGAACTCCCGAATGACTGGTTCAGAGCCAGTTGCCTTACCGCTTGGCTATATCCCAATAAGCAAGTAGTATTTTATCATAGTCAAATTTTTATGCAAGAAAATTATAAAAAAGATTATAATCATTACGGAATGGAGCGAATCATATGAATCAAGAAGAATTAGAATTATTACAACAAACAGTTACATTACAAAAGAAAACACTACGTACACAACAATTTATTTTAGGAATATTTGTTGTAGTCGTTGTTTGCTTAGTTGGAGCGTGTGTCGTGATATTACCAAAAATGATGAATCTATTAAAAGCATTAGAAGATGTATTAAATAATATTCAACCAACAATTGAAGGTTTAAATAACTTTGACTATTCCACTTTGAATCAAACAATGTCTGAATTAAAAGACGCAATTAGTTCATTAAACAATGTATTAAATATCTTTCATTAATCTTTTCGTTGTGAAATGATGTATAAAGTCATACAATGTGTATGAGGTTAGTGCATGGCAGAAAGAAGAGATGTAATTAAAAATAAAAAGGCAATCCTACAAGGATATATTGATATGACTAGTAAAAAGATCATTGATAAGATCACTGTTAGCGATGTCATCAAACAAGCGAATGTTTCCCGTGCAACTTTCTATGCACACTATAAAGATATTAATGCTTTAAAAGAACAATTTGAAACAGATTTTATGCAGATGATGATGCATCTCAATGAAGAATCTATTTCCACTTTATTTCAACAACCAGATCAATCTGTTTATAACATTTTTTGTACATTTGATAAAAATAAGAAAATGATTCGTGCATTAAGTGGTAATGGTAGTTCTGAATCATTTTTTTTGAGATTTAAAGAAGCATTAAAAGAAGAAATTCAAAATGTTATGAATCGAAAAGATAAAAAAGGTGAAAGTATTGTTGCTTTTACAATTGCAAGCTTCTTAACTGATAATTGTAGAGATATTGTTTTAACGAAGTCTAAAGTTGTATCGCTAGAAGAACGTGCTACGATCATTTCAAAATTTATTCCAAAAAAATAAGGATTTTGGCTTCCTTTTGTGAATAGTATAAAAGGAGGTCTTTTTTATGTCTTTGATTGAACAATTACCAACTTATGAAAAACCAAGGGAAAAAGCAATGCAATTTGGAATTGATTCTTTAAGCAATACAGAATTATTAGCTTTATTGATTCGTCATGGTACAAAAAATCATTCAGCATTAGAAATCGCGAAAGAATTATTAGAAAAAAGTGGAGGAATAGGAAGGTTATCGACCTCTTCTTTACATGAATTAATGAATGTGAAAGGCATTTCGCAAGTAAAAGCTGTTGAATTACAAGCTGTTTTCACATTAATTAAAAGAATTTGTTTTGAAAGAATTGAGGAAAAAGATGTTATTCGTTCTCAAAATGCATTTGTTCATTGGTTGAAACTGAAAATAGGATTTGAAAGAGTTGAAAATTTCATGGTTGTTTTTTTAGATAACGGCAATCATATTATTCATTACAAGATTCTGTGCACGGGGACTGTGAATTACGCAACCGTCTATCCCAGAGAAATCATGAAAGAAGCTTTATTGAGAGATGCTGTATCCTTAATTCTTGTCCATAATCATCCTTCTCAAAATTACAACCCATCTCCACAAGATATTGAATTGACTAAAAAGATATATGAAGTTGGTAAGATGATTGATGTGAACGTTTTAGATCATCTAATTGTTACAGGTCAAAATTGTTATTCGATCCTTTTTGAAAAAACAATTTGTTGATATGGAGAGTGTCTTGGAAAAATGTTAAAATAATTGTTATGAAATTAATAGATAAAGTAGAAGATAAATTAAATCGCGATGTTTCCATTCGAGCATTAATTAAAACAGTTTTGATACTCTTAGTTATATTACTCTTTTTAGAAACAGGAAGTTTTTGGAAGTGGATTTTTCATACTGTTTGGAATATTTTGTGTCCATTTGTTCTTGGGTTTGTGATTGCGTATATTTTAAGAGCACCAATTTCTTTTGGGGAAAAGCATCATATTAAAAGAGGAATCATGATAGCGATATGTTATGTTTGTATTACATTATTTGCGATATGGTTGATTAGCTCTATTGTTCCAATGATTTTATCTAGAACAGGCGACTTTATTAATTCTATCATCAATGGTGTGAATTGGTTGACGCAGAAATATGCTGAATTTTCAAATAACTCTACGGATAATGAATGGTTGATTTCTGTTGTTCAAGAAGCAACAAAATCATTAAAGAATATTTCCTCTTTGATTCCTCAAGTAGGAAATACGATTCCACAATTATTAACGAATGCGATTGGTACAACGACAACAGGAATGTTCGCAATCATCATTTCCGTTTTTATGTCAATTGAATGGGAAAAGATTCGTTATGAAATTTTAAGAATTGCGAGAAGAATTTCTAAAATGTGCTTTGAATGTACATTAGAAATCAATGAAGAAGTATCTAGCTATATTCATTCTTTGTTGATTTTAATGATCATTAAATTTGTAGAATATTCTTTAGTATATTTATTAATTGGACATGAAGATTGGTTGATATTAGCACTAATGACAAGTATTTCACTATTGATTCCTTATATTGGACCAACAATTGTGAACTGTATTGCGATATTAACTGCTTTGTCTTTGCCAGTAGGTCGCGTTGTTATTTTAATCATATTGATCGTTGTTTTATCACAAGTTGATGAATATGTTATCGCTCCATTAGTACATTCGCATAATACTTCTGTGACACCAATGTGGGCACTATTTTCCATTTTTACGTTCAGTACGTTATTTGGAATTGTTGGTTTAATTGTTGCGATTCCAGCTTTCTTATCTTTACGTGTGATTTATTTACAATACAGAAAACTAGATGAAGTAGAGGATAGGATATGAAAAAATTTTGCTTGCGTTTTATTATTTCTAGTTTGTTGTGTTGTACACTTTTTGGATGTGCGAATCGACGTACAAAGATATTGTATACTGTCTATCCTTTAGGCTATATCATTGAACGCTTGGTTGGAAACCAACAACAATATCAATCCATTCAATCGGATAATACAATCATTCAAAAAGCTATCATTGTAGATGATTATGAAAGTGTATTAGAAACAGGTAAAGTTTTATTTCATATTGGTGATCTAGAACCATATTATGTATCTCATTCTGTAGATATTAAAAATAGTGGGATTGTAGATATTGATTTATCTAGTAAGAATGCTGTATATGCATTTCAAAGATATACAAAACAACAGAATGATGATGGTACGTATTCGTATGTAACATCGCCTTATTATGATGGTAGTGCATTTAATACGATTGATACGTATGAAAAAGATCTTTGTTTATGGTTGGATCCAATTACGATGTTATCTGTTGCGAAAGATATGAAAGATTATTTGGTGAAAGAGGATTCGATTCATGCGGAAAGTATTGAATCAAATTTTGAAGAATTAGAAGAAGATTTAATTAATATTGATGCGCAATATCAAAATTTAGCGAATACGATTGAGAAGAATCAAGAAAAGATTCGTTTTGTATCTATGTCTAGTTGTTTTGGTTCTTGGCAGAAAGCATATGGATTTGAAATTTATCCAGTCGTATTAAGTAGATATGGTTCTTTACCTGATGAAGAACAATTAGAAATCATTGAAAAGAGAATTCTAGAAGATGATGTACATTATATTGCGTATGAATCGAATATGACTGATGATATGATCGCTTTGTATGAAAAAATCAAAGAAGATTGTAATCTGTCAAGAATTGATCTAAGTAATTTATCTTCTTTATCCGATGAAGAAACAAGTGCAGGAAAAGATTATATTTCAATTTCATATCAAAACTTACAAGCTTTAGAATCAATCATAGAAACAAATGAAAATGAGTAAGGCAAGTAATTGCCTTACTTACTAGGAGGGCAGATGAAAAAACTATTATTAACAGATGGAAACTCGATGTTATTTAGAGCGTATTATGCGACTGCTTATAGTGGAGCTAAAATGACTACAAGTTCAGGGATTCCAACAAATGCAGTATTTGGATTTGCTAGTATGATGCAAAAAGCAATTGATATGATTCAACCAGATGCAATATTAGTTGCGTTTGATGCTGGAAAACATACATTCCGTCATGATTTATATGCAGATTACAAAGGCGGTAGAAAACCAACTCCAGATGATCTTGTTCCTCAATTTCAACTTGTTCGCGAATATTGTGATGCATATCATATCAAATGGATTGAAATGGAAAATATCGAAGCAGATGATTTGATTGGAACTGCTTCTAAAACATTTACAGATACAGAAACAACGATTCTTACAAGTGATCATGATTTATTACAACTTGTAGATGATACGACTTCTGTATTGTTGATGAAAAAAGGCATCACGGAAATGGATGTTATGACGCCTAGTAAGATTCAAGAAACAATGGGAATTGATCCAATCCAAATCATTGATTTGAAAGGTCTTATGGGAGATAGCTCTGATAACTATCCAGGAATTCAAGGTGTTGGTGAAAAAACAGCAATTAAGTTGATCAATCAATATGGTTCTGTAGAAGGTGTTTTAGAACATGAAACTGAAATCAAAGGTGCTTTAGGTAAGAAAGTCATTGCAGGACATGATAACGCATTGTTATCCAAAAAATTAGCTACAATCAAAACAGATGTACAACTACCTTTTACATTTGATGACTTATTATTTCATCCAGATTATTCTATTTTAATTTCTTATTTGAAATCATTAGATATGAATAAGATGGCTTCTAGATATGAAGGAATGTCTAGTTCTACACCTGTTATACAAGAAGTAAAAGAAGTGTCTTTTGAAAGAGTTTCTAAAATTCCATCTTCTTTTTTCGCAAAAGATTCCTTTATTTTCTTAGATGAAAATCAAGCAAATTTTATGCAAGGAGAAATCTTTGGATTTGCGCTATGCAGTGACACAGAAACATATTATATTAGTTTAGAAGATGCAAAGAAGGATGCAGAATTATTAGATTATTTCAAACAAGAAACCCCACATAAATGTGGATATGATATCAAAAGAAATATGCATCTATTAGAGAGGGCATCTATTTCTATTCATTTCCATGATGATACGATGATTCTTGCTTCGTTATGTGATTCAACATTAACATCAACAGAAAAGATCTTTGATGCTTTTGGGTTATCTACATCAATTTCATTTGAAGATGTTTATGGGAAAAGTAATAAACCTGTTTTATTTGTAGATGAAGAAAATCAGACAAAGTATGCTTGTGAATCTGTACAAAACATCCAAAAATTATATGAATCCACAATTCTGAAACTCAAAGAATATGGAATGAATGACTTATATCGAGACATTGAAATGCCGCTTACTGAAATCTTATATCGTATGGAAAAAGAAGGTATTTCAGTAGATATCAATGTTTTAAATGATATTGCGAATGATACATATGCACGTATTCAAAAAGAGACAGAAGAAATTTACCATATCGCAAATAAAGAATTTAATATCAATTCTCCAAAGCAATTGAGTGAAGTATTATATGATGAATTAGGTTTACCAAGTGGAAAGAAAAGAACAACGAGTGCAGATAAGTTAGAAAGTTTAGCTGGCTTGCATCCTATCATTGACCATATTTTGACATATCGTAAATTATCTAAGATTTATTCTACATATGCAGAAGGACTAAAGAAATATATTCAAAAGGATGGTAAGATTCATACGATCTATAATCAATGTGCAACACAAACAGGTAGATTATCTTCTTCTGAACCAAACTTACAGAATATTTCTGTTAGAGATGAAGAAGGAAAACAAATCAGAAAAGCTTTTAAACCTGAAAAGAATTGTTTGATGATGAGTTGTGATTATCATCAAATTGAGCTAAGAATGTTAGCACATATGGCAGACGAAAATAGTTTGATTGATGCATTCAACCAAGGTGTTGACGCGCATACAAAAACAGCAATGGATATTTTTGATGTATCAAAAGATGAAGTGACTCCCGATATGCGTCGTAAGGCAAAGACAGTCAATTTTGGTGTTGTATATGGAATCAGTGAATTTGGTTTAGCGAAACAAATGGACGTATCTCGTTTTGAAGCAAGAGATTTTATTGATCGTTATTATGAGAAATTCCCTGGTATCAAAACATATATGAGCGCGATTGTTAAAGAATGTGAAGAAAAGGGGTATGTAACAACTCTTTGTGGAAGACGAAGAGAAATTCCTGAAATTCATAGTTCACAACACATGATTCGTGAATTTGGAAAAAGGGCAGCGATGAATGCACCAATTCAAGGTTCTGCAGCAGATTTAATCAAGATTGCGATGATTCGCATTGATCGAATGATGCAAGATAAAAAAGTACAAAGTAAAATGATTCTACAAGTACATGATGAATTGATCTTTAATGTTGTTGAAGGGGAAGAAAATCTCATGAAAGAAATCATTGAAGAAGGTATGAATCATGCGATGGAATTAAAAGTACCACTTACAAGTGAATGTGCAGTTGGAAAAGATTGGTATGAAGCAAAGTGAGGAGAAAATGATGAAGATTGGAATTACAGGTACAATTGCCTCTGGAAAAACAAGCGTATCAATACTATTTCGTAGAATGGGATTTTGTGTGTTTAATGCAGATCAATACGCAAAAATGACAACGCATGCATCGAATCCTTGTTTTAAACAATTGGTAACAATTCTTTCAGAAGATGTATTAGATGATAATGGTGATATTGATCGTCAGAAAATGGCAGATATGATTTTTCATGATGAAGATAAAAGAAAACAGGTAAATGCTATTGTACATCCTTATGTTATAGAAGGAATGAAAAGATTTTTTGATAATCATAAAGATCAAAAAATCATTTTTGCGGAAATTCCTTTATTATTTGAAGCAAATATGAAAGAATATTTCGACAAGATACTTGTTGTTTCTTGTTCAAAAGAAACTGCTATCAAACGCATGAAAGAAGATCGTAATTATAGTGAAGAACAAGCATTAGCTAGATATTCTTCACAATTTGATCCAGAATATCAAATGCAGAATGCAGATGATGTGATTATGAATGATGGTGATTTAAAAGAATTAGGAAGTAAAGTGAATCAATATATAGCTGGACTTAGAAAGGAAATTAGACATCGTAATGGAGCTTAAGATGAAAGATACATATCGCATTTATACGACAAAAGACTTATCAACTTCTGATATGGATGTTTTAATGACGCTTTATCAACCATTGATAGGTGGAGATGCGATACTTGTCTATCTTACTTTATATGCGGAAAGTCGAAATACCCATGTAGGAATGCGTCATGCACGTTTAATGAACCTTATGAACTCTATTCAAATAGATACATTTGAACACGCTAGAATGAAATTAGAAGAATATATGCTTTTAAGAACATTTGTAAAAGAATCTGATCGTTTTAATACCTATTTATATATGTTGCATACACCATTATCTTCTAGTGATTTCTTATCTTCTAGTTTGTATGTGAATCGTTATATTCGTGTAGCACAAAAGAAAACATATGATGAAACGGTTAGTAAATATGGTTCTATTGCATTAAATACTGGTGGTTATCAAGAAATAACTGTTCAAGTCAAAAATATGAAAGAAGATGATTTTGATCATAACGTTGTTTATACAACAGTAAAACCAAAATTCAAATTTCAAGATGAAGATGATACCATTCATTTTGATTATGAACACTTTTTTACAATCACAAAAACAAGTGTTTTTCCAACAGAATTAAGAACACCTGAGAATTTAGCTACGATTGGTAAATTAGCTACTTTATATGGAATAGATGCAGATCAAATGTTAATCAATGTTTCTAAATCAATCTATTTAGAATCCATGACATTTGATGAAAAACGTTTATTGGAACTTTGTGAGCATAGTAAATCAAGTATTACGAAATCCAAAGATCCATATGATTTACCACCAGCATCTTTCTTACAAAGTAAACAAAACGGGGCTGAACTAACATATAATGATAAAAAGATATTAGAACGTTTATCATTAGAAATGCATTTCTCACCAGTTGTTATTAATATCATGATTGAATATATTTTGAAAGAATCTGATAATCGATTAGTCAATAAGTTTGTTGATATGGTTGCTGGAGAGTGGGCAAGAGATGGCGTTTCCACAAAAGAAGAAGCACTTGCGGAAACAAAGAAAGTCTTAAAAAAGAAAAACAATTACCAAAGTCATGTTAAAGTTGAAATGCCTGAATACATGAAACAACAAAAAGAAGGTACATTGAAAACAAAACCTGTCACAAAAGAAACTTTAGAAAAAGCAAAAGCATTGCAAAAGAAATTGGGAGGTGAATAATATGGAAAAAGCAATCTTTCATGATGTTCGTACAGAACAACAATTACATGAAGTAGAACTATTATCTGCCTCTTTAAAAAAAGATCAAACTTTATTAGATTTAATGGAAAAATATCATATTCCTTTAGAACATTTAGATACACATCCTTATAAAGTTTTATCTTGGTATAAAGAATATGTTAAATGTTTACAATGCAAAGGATTAGATCATTGTAAGCAAAAAGAAACAGGCTATTTTAATCAATTAGTAGATGATGGATTTTTACATGTCGAAAAATATGCATGTAAGTATATGCGTCAAAAGATGCAAACACGTAAACATTTAGACAATTTTCTAGTAAATGATATGCCAGAAAAAATGATTACAGTAAATATAAAAGATATTGGCTTAAATGATGAAAAAGAAGAATATGTTGCTTCTTATATTGAATGTGTAAATGCCCTAGAAACAAACAAAGGCATCTACTTATATGGAACATTAGGTTCGGGAAAGACATATCTCAGTGCTGGAGCATGTAACCAATATGCAAAACAAGGCAAAAAAGTTGCTTTTATTCATTATCCAACTTTTATTCAAAGAATGAATTCTAGAATTCAATTTAAAGAATATGAAGCTGAACTAGATAAATTAAAATATGCGTATTTTTTAGTGATTGATGAAATCGGTGGAGAAACCGTAACAGAATGGAATCGAGATTCTATTTTATTACCACTATTAAATGCGAGATATGAAAAGGGATTACCAACTTGGTTCACAAGTAATGAAGATCTTGATTCTTTAGAAACACATTTTCGTTTTAACAACAAATCAAAAGAGGAAGAAGTCAAATCATTACGTATCATGGATCGAATCAAAGCAATGTCAAAGCCAGTTGAACTAGCTTCAGATAACAGAAGAGTGTATCGTTAACATACATTCTTTTTTCTTTTTTGAAATGTGAAATTTAGATAAAAAACAGGTTTTAAAACCCAAAATTATGTAACCGATTTCAGAATATCAAAAAATTGTAAGCGTTTAACAAATAATTTCAAGAAAATTGTGAAAAATTTATCTTTTTTTTTGAATTTTGCAATGCTATTATAATCGAGGTATTCAAAAGGAAAGGGTACATATATGGTAAGAAAAATTGGAGTTCTTACATCTGGTGGTGATGCACCTGGGATGAACGCAGCAATTCGTTCTGTTACAAGAATTGCATTGAATAATGGAATAGAAGTTGTTGGTGTTTATAACGGATACAGAGGGTTATTAGAAAGTAACTTTGTATCTCTAACAAGAACAGATGTATCAGATATTCTTGATCGCGGTGGAACGAAATTAGGTACAGCTAGATTACCTGAATTTAAAGAATCTGAGATTCAAGATCAGTGTATTAAGAACTTGAATCGTGAAGGAATTGAAGCTTTGGTCGTTGTTGGTGGAGATGGTTCGTATAGAGGTGCGTTATCTCTAACAAGAAAAGGAATCAATTGTATTGGTTTACCTGGAACAATCGATAATGATATTCCTGGAACGGATTTCACCATAGGATTCGATACTGCATTGAATACGTGTATAGAAAACGTCGATAAATTAAGAGATACTTCTTCTAGTCATCATCGTTGTTCTATCGTAGAAGTTATGGGAAACCATTGTGGAGATTTGGCTTTATATACCGCAATATCTTGTGGTGCTGAAATGGTCATTACTCCAGAGACTGGATACGATGAATTAGAGGTGATTGAAAATCTTAGATATTTATCTGATGCGGCAAAAAAGAACCACGCAATCGTAATCATTTCTGAAAAGATTACGGATACAGATGCTTTAGCGAAGAAAGTTTCTTTATCAACAAACTTCTCTGGTCGAGCAACCGTATTAGGACACATCCAACGTGGTGGTTCTCCTACACCAACAGATCGTATGTTAGCATCTCGTATGGGAGAAAAAGCAGTAGATCTATTGATGGAAGGAATTGGAGGTCATTGTGTAGGTATCATTGATAATGAAATCACGTCAATGCCTATCCAAGATGCATTAGAAAGACCTAAGAAGAGTAGAAAGCAGTTATATCGTTTATTTGATCGTTTAGTATAAAAAGGGGAATTATGAAACATTTATTTAAGAAAACAAAAGTCGTATGTACAATTGGTCCTGCATCTGAAAATGTAAAGACATTAACAGAACTTGCTCATGCAGGTATGAACATTGCACGTTTAAACTTCTCTCATGGAACACATGAAGAGCATTTAGCTAGAATCAAAATGGTTCGTCAAGTATCTGAACAAACAGGTATCAACTTAGGCGTAGCTTTAGATACAAAAGGTCCTGAAATTCGATTAGGAAATTTTGTGAATGGTTCTGAAGACTATGAAATTGGTGATATTGTTTATATCGAAAAAGAAGAATGTGAAGGAACAAAAGAAAAGTTCTATGTTCAAGTTCCTGAACTATTTGATGATTTAAAAGAAGGAAATGAAATCTTAATCAACGATGGTAAGATGAGATTAACAGTTCTTTCAAACAGTGGAACTGAACTTAAATGTAGAGTAGAAGTTGCTGGTCCTATTAGTTCTCACAAAGGATGCAACGTTCCAGGTGTTAAGTTATCTATGCCATTCCTTTCTGAAAAGGATGAAGCTGATATTCGTTTCGGATGTCAAAATGATGTAGACTTTATCTTTGCTTCATTTACACGTCGTGCTTCTGATGTTAACGCAATCAGAAAGATTTGTATTGAAGAAGGTAAACCACGTATTAACATCATCGCAAAGATTGAAAACCAAGAAGGTTATGACAATATTGACTCTATTTTAGAAGCTGCTGATGGTGTAATGGTTGCTCGTGGTGACTTAGGTGTAGAAATTCCTACAATGTTAGTTCCTGTATATCAAAAGCACATCATTCGTCAAGCAAATATTGTTGGTAAGCCAGTTATTACAGCTACTCATATGCTTGATTCTATGACACACAACCCAAGATGTACTAGAGCTGAAGCATCTGACGTATGCAACGCTGTATTAGATGGTTCTGATGGTGTTATGTTATCTGCAGAAAGTGCTGCAGGTGATTATCCAGTTGAATCTTGTGAAACAATGAGTGAAATTGCTGAGGAAGCTGAAAAGATCCTTCCTTACAGAGAAAGACTAGATTGGTTAAAGACAACAAGCAATAAGACAGTTCAAGATGCAGTTTCTATTGCGATTTCTGATGCTACATTAACATTAGATAATATTGGTGCTATCGTTGCATTTACACAAGGTGGAACAACAGCTCGTCGTATTTCTAAGTTTAGACCAAATGTACCTATTATTGCGGTTACATTCACAAAGGATACACAACATAAGCTTGAGTCTTATTGGGGTGTCATTCCAGTAGTATCTGATGTACAAAATACATTAACAAACGATGATGATCTTGCATCATTATTCGCTAAGGATTTTGGTGTTAAACCTGGTCAATTGATTATCATCTCTGCAGGATATCCAACAGGTGAAGGTTCTGCAAATATGATGAAAATCGTAGAAGTTAAATAATTCCTGAATTATATGAATACTCTTAGATGTGTTATCATTTAAGAGTATTTTTTTGAGGTGCTATATGAAAATTACGTATTATGGACATTCTTGTTTCTTAGTTGAAAATCAAAATCATTCCATTCTTTTTGATCCATATGATAATCATTCTGTTCCAGGATTAAAACTGCCGAATGATTTGTTGGTTAATCAAGTTTATTGTTCTCATGAACATGCAGATCATAACGCCGCACATCTTGTTAGAAGTAATGATGAAGATCCTTGGAATCAACAAATCATAAGAGTTCCTCATGATCACCATGATGGAACAAAGCGGGGATTCTCTAACATTACAATTGTTTTTGTGGATGGGGTTAAAGTAGCACATTTTGGTGATATTGGAAGATTGCCTACTGATAAAGAATACACATTGTTAGATGATATAGATGTACTTATGATTCCAGTTGGTGGCTATTATACGATTGATTCTTCAGAAGCAAATGAAATTATCCAAACTATCAAACCATCATTAACGATTCTCATGCATTATAGAGATCATTCTATTGGTTATGAAGTATTAGAGGATATTCAAAATATTCATATTTCTAATGTACAAAGATATCATGCTTCAACAATAAAAGTTACTGATGAATTATTAAAACAAAACTTGATTATCACATTAGATCCAAAACAAAAATAAGAACATTCAAATGAATGCTCTTATTTTTTTCTAGTATATGATTGTCTAGCTTTGACTTTCGCTTGTATTTCTTCCATCGCAGCTTTTTGATTCAATATAATTGGAATAACGATTGGATTTCGATTTGTTTTCTTAAAGAGATATGGTTCTAAAGAAGAACGAATACAGTTCTTTAATTCACCAAATGTTGTTCTTTGTTGCATCTTTTTCTTTAAAGCATCATATACAATCAATTCAGCTTCTTTTAATAAAGTTTGTGATTCTTTAATATAAACAAATCCACGAGATACGATATTAGGTCTACATAAAATCTTGTTATATCTAGAATCAATTGTAACGATAACAGCTACTAAACCATTTTCTGCTAGGATCTTTCTATCTTTGATAACAGAAGTACTTAATCCAGATGCATCATTACCATCTACATAAATAGCATCTGTTTGAATGCGTTCTTTTGCTTCGAAGACTTCTTCATTTCTTAATACTAGTACATCACCATTTGCACAAACAAAGCAATTTTCTTCAGGAACACCAGTAGTCATGGCTGTTTGAACATGTTGAACCAACATCTTATATTCACCATGGTTTGGCATGAAATACTTTGGCTTAATCAAATTCAACATCAACTTCTGTTCTTCTTGTGGAGCGTGTCCAGTTGTATGAAAAGAAGTTAAAGGGGAGTTTGTTATAACATTTGCACCTACACGTGTTAATTGGTTGATAACGCCTCCTACAGATACGCCATTACCTGGAATAGGGTTAGATGAGAATAATACAGTATCACCTGGAAGAATTTTAATGAAACGATGTGTTCCATTAGCAATTCTACTGAGTGCTGCCATAGGTTCACCTTGAGAACCAGTACATACGATACAAATTTGATTAGGTGATAAAGTATTTAATTCATTGCCTGTGATAAAAGAGGAATCAGGAATATTGATATATCCAAGTCTTCTACCAATTTCTAGAACATTTTCCATGCTTCTACCAAATACAGCTACTTTACGATTGCATGCAACTGCAGCTTCTAAGATTTGTGCTAAGCGATATGTATTAGAAGCAAATGTAGAAACAATTAAACGACCAGGTGTTTTTGCCATTTGTTCATTGATTGCTTGTGCGACTTTACCTTCTGAAATAGACCAACCAGGTACAGAGGAGTTAGTAGAATCACTCATTAATAAAGTGACTCCAATTTGCCCGATATAAGCCATCTTCTGATAGTCAGAATTCTTTCCAACAGGTGTTAAATCAAATTTAAAGTCACCAGTTTCAAAAATTCTACCATTAGGTGTATTCACTAATACACCATAGGAATCAGGAATTGAATGAACAGTGTCTACAAAACCGATTGTAAAATATTTTGTTCTGATGCGTGTTTCTTCAGAATCTATTTCACGAATCTTCACGCTTCTTAACATGTGATGTTCATCTAATTTCTTTTCAATCAATGCTTTTGCGAAAGGGCCAGCCCAAATTTCTTTGATTCTAACTTGTTTTAAGAAAAATGGTAATCCACCAATATGATCTTCATGACCATGCGTAATAACTAAAGCTTTTATCTTTTCTTGATTTTGTTGTAAATAAGAATAATCAGGAATGACATAGTCTACACCTAATAGACCACTTTCTGGAAACATGACACCGCAGTCAATGATGATGATTTCATCATCATGTTCAACGCAATACATGTTTTTTCCAACTTCCCCAAGTCCACCAATAGCGTAGACAAGAGTATCTGTTTTATGATTGATAATTACTTCTTTTTCTTCCGCAATCTCAGAATAACGAACGTTATTTCGAGTGCTCTTTCTTCTTGTTTTAGTTTCACTCATTATTATAATTTCTCCAATATTAAAAACTACATAATACTTTATAAGGCAAAAATATTATAACATTATTTTATTTGAAAATAACAAGAAGCTCATTATATTACTAGAGCTCCTTCAATTTCTTTAAATGGTTCATTTGCGTTAATGCGATCATAGAACAATGTTCCAGAAAAATGATCGATCTCATGTTGCAAAACAATTGCGAGATATCCTCTAGCACGAATCGTAATATCTGAATTTGTACACAAATCAAATGCTTTTACAGTGACTCTAGCACTACGAACAACATAACCTTCATGTTGTTCAACAACAGATAAACAACCTTCACCACCATGTAAATATGCTTTTTGTACAGAAGAAGATACAATTCTAGGATTTACCAACATGTATTCAAAATGTTCTGGTTCACCATTTTTATCTAAATCATCCACAATGACAGCTGTCATTTGCTTTTTGACACCAACTTGAATTGCACTGATTCCAACTGCAGGTCTTAAATTGAATTTTTCTGCTTTTTCTTCGTCCGTACTGTCTTTTACATACTGTAACATTTCTCTAAGAAGTGTTTCATCTTCTTGATTTAATGGTAATGAAACTATTTCGCTCTTTTCACGAATAATAGGATCTGTATCTTTAACAATCGTATCATTATTTATTAACATAAAAAAACCTCCTTAGTATTCTAATCATATGCGTTAAAAATGTCAAAATGATGTTACAATAAATTCCATGACAAACGAAAGAAAAAAACGGAAACTAAAAAAAGGAATATTTTCCTTTTTAATGAGTAGTGGTAGTGATTTGATGATTCATTTAGCGATGTTCGCTTTAATGATATATGGAACTTTAATGATAGGTTCTGCATCCATGGGATTAGCTGTTAGTAATCCATCGTATCTTGTGAAAACGGTTATTAAACAAATTGTGTTTGTGGTTGTTGGATATTTTATTATGTGTAAACTTTCTAACTGGTTTCGATTAGAAAGATTAAAAAGTAAGAAATTTCCATTTGTGATAATAGGAATGGAAGTATTATTGATTTCTTGTATTGCTTTTACAGCATCTGGTGGTGCACATGCTTGGATTCGTATTCCGATTCCTGGAATGGAAGTTTCTTTGCAACCTAGTGAATTTGCAAAAATCATTAGTATTTTAATTGTTGCGGCATATTTAGGAGATGTGAAAAAGATTTATCCTAGAAAGCGTGATCTTTTTGTTAGACCGTTATTATTTATTGGAATATATTTGGTGACAGTATTGTTTGTTCAACATGATTTTGGTTCTATGGCAGTTATCTTCTTGATTGTTTGTGTTTGTTTGTTGATTCCTACACATCCACAAGCTAAAGAATTCCAAATATTTTTAAGAGTTGCTTTTTGGATCATGGTAGGTGTAGCGATTTTTATTCTTTCTCCTTTGGGAACACACTTGATTGAAAGTTTACCATTTTTATCAACATACCAAAAGAATCGTTTCTTATCTGCGGTTAATCCTTTTCAAGATATTTATGGATCATCTTATCAAATCGTAAAAGGCTTAGTATCATTTGCAGATGGTGGATTGTTTGGTGTGGGTTATGGAAATTCTGTTCGTAAATATACAGATTTCCCTGCCGCAAATACAGACTTTATTCTTGCCATATTAGTAGAAGAGTTAGGATTTTTAGGCTTCTTGATATTGATTGCGTTATACAGTTTGATTGTTTTCCGCTTGTTATATTTCGCAATGAAGATCAAAAATGAAAAGGCAAAGATTATTTTGGTGGGTACAGCGATGTATTTTGTTGTCCATTGTTTCTTCAATATTGGTGGTGTAACTGGATTGATTCCTTTAACAGGTGTACCTTTATTGATGATTTCTTCAGGTGGCTCTTCAACGATGTCAATTATGTTTATGGTAGGACTTGCACAAGCTGTTATATCACAATACAACAGAAAGGAAATTGAATGAGAATCATTGCGGGAACATATTCGTCTAGAAAACTAGAGACGAAAAAAGGAAATTCTACTAGACCTACATTAGATAAAGTAAAAGAAGCAATCTTTTCTTCTTTAGGTAGTTATTTTGATGGTGGTTATGGTTTAGATTTATATGCTGGAAGCGGTGCTGTTGGTTTAGAAGGTTTATCTAGAGGACTAGATTTTGTGTATTTTTCAGATAATGATAGAGAAGCATATCAAATCATTAAAAAAAATATCGAAATATTAAATGTTGCTGAACAAACAAAAGTATATCCGGTAAATGATATGAAGATGTTAAAGCTTATGAAGGATGAGAATATTCAATTCCAATTTGTTTATTTAGATCCACCTTATAAAAAACAAAAGAATCTTCAAGTTTTAAAGTATTTAGATGATAATGATATGATTCAAGAAAGTGGTGTAGTAGTCATTGAATCATTAAAAGAAGAGAATTATCAATGTGAAGATTTATTGCATCTTAAATATCAAAAAGAAGCTATTTATGGTATTACAAAGATTACATATTACAGGCATGTTTAAGACATGCTTTTTTTTGAAAATTTTTGAAAAAAATTAGCACTCAAATGTTGACTCTGCTAACAATCGGGTATAATATATTAGCAGGCTTGAAATAAGAGTGCTAAAGGAGGTGTGTGAAGTGCTGACGCCAAGAAGAATAGAAATCTTTAAAGTTGTTGTAGATGATTTTATTCAAAATGCTGAACCAGTGGGTTCAAAAACATTGCAACAAAAATACAATCTTCCATACTCAAGTGCTACGATTCGTAATGATTTACAAGCCTTGGAAGAAATGGGATATCTAGAAAAAACACATACATCTTCTGGAAGAATTCCATCCACATTAGGATATAAGTTCTATTGTGAAAATCTATTAGATGAATCTGGAATGGATGAAAAGATGGAAGTGGCAATCAAAGATGCATTTGAAACTAGTAATCTCAATATGGAAGAAGCAATACATCAAAGTTGTCAGATCTTAAGTGATATGACAAATATGACAAGTGGAGCAATTGGGCCAGATGCATCTACACAAACATTGGAACATATTAAGTTATTTCCAATTGATGAAAGAAATGCAGTTTGCGTTTTTATCACAAATTCTGGACATACAGAAACAAAGAATTTTCACTTTGATGAAGATGTTCCGTTTGGTGACATAGAAACTTGTACAGATATCTTAAATGAAAAATTAAAAGGGGTTCCATTAACGCAACTCGCTGAAAAGATGGAAGAAATTAAACCTGAATTAAGTGTTGTTGTGAAAAGACATGAAATGTTATTTACAGCATTTGTAAAAGCATTCATCAAATTCGCAAGTGACAACGTTTATTTTTCAGGAAAAGATAGAATGTTATATCAACCTGAATTTGAAGATATCAATAAATTAAAAAAGATGATGACTTTATTCAATGATTCGACTGTTTGGAAGAAAATGGATAAAGATGAAAATGCCTTAGCTATTTCAACAAGAAGCGGAGCTGAGTTGACTTGGTTCAATGATGTCGCAGTTGTTCGTAGTAAGTTTAAAGTAAGTGAAGAAGAAACTGGTGAATTCATGGTCATAGGACCAAGTAGAATGGATTACGACAAAGTAGTCAGTATGGTGAAATATGCTGCTAGGATGATAGAAAAGATGTACAACGTAGGAGGTGATGATAGTGAGTGAAGAATTAAAGAAAGAAAAAGAAACTGAAGAAGTAACAAATGAAGAAGCTGTCGTTACTGAAGAAACAAAAGAAGAAACAGAAACAACGGAAGAAGATGAAGTTACAAAGTTAAAAGAAGAAATCGCAAAAAAAGATGAAGAAATTGCGAAGCTAAAAAATGCTTATGCGATGGCATATGCAGATACAGAAAATACAAGAAAGAGATTGATGAATGATTATGAAACAAAACAAAAATATCACATTCAATCTTTCGCAAAAGAAGTATTACCTGTATTAGACAATTGTGAAAGAGCATTGGCACAAGCTACGCAAGATGAAGCCTATAGGAAAGGCGTGGAAATGATCTACAATCAATTGAAAGCATGTCTTGAAAAAGAAGGTGTTACAGAAATTGAGGCTGTAGGACAACCATTTGATGGAAATTGGCACCAAGCTTTAATGAGTGAAACAAAAGAAGGTGTTGAACCAGGAATGGTTACAGAAGTTTTACAAAAAGGATATAAATTAAAAGACCGCATCTTAAGAGCGGCTATGGTAAAGGTTAGTGAATAACTAGGAGGTATAGAACATGAGTAAGATTATTGGTATTGACTTAGGTACAACAAACAGCTGTGTAGCTGTAATGGAAGGAAATGAAGCAAAGGTTATTGCTAACCCAGAAGGAAATAGAACAACACCTTCAGTTGTTGCTTTCAAAAATGGTGAACGTATCGTTGGTGATGCTGCGAAAAGACAACTTATCACAAACAAAAATACTGTATATTCCATTAAACGTTTGATGGGTACAGATCAAAAAACTGAATTAGAAGGAAAAGAATATACACCACAAGAAATTTCTGCAATGATTCTTTCTTACTTGAAAGATTATGCTGAAGCATATTTAGGTGAAAAAGTTGATAAGGCTATTATTACAGTTCCTGCTTATTTTAATGACGCTCAACGTCAAGCAACAAAAGATGCTGGTAAGATTGCTGGATTAAATGTTGAAAGAATTATCAACGAGCCAACTGCTGCTGCATTAGCATTCGGTTTTGATAAAGATCAAAATGATGAATTTAAGATTCTTGTTTACGATTTAGGTGGTGGTACATTCGATGTATCTATTCTTGATATCGCAGATGGAACATTTGAAGTATTAGCTACTTCTGGTGATACACGTCTAGGTGGTGATGATTTTGATAACAAGATCATTGATTGGTTAGCTGATAACTTTAAGAAAGAACACAACATTGATTTGAAGGCTGATAAGATGGCTCTTCAAAGATTGAAGGAAGCTGCAGAAAAGGCTAAGAAGGATCTATCTGGTACAGTTCAAACTCAGATTTCTCTTCCATTTATTTCTGCAGGTGCTGAAGGTCCATTACACTTAGAAGCCACATTAACAAGAGCTCAATTTGATTCTTTAACAAAAGATTTAGTTGATAGAACATTGATTCCAGTTAGAAATGCATTGAAAGATGCTGGATTAAATGCATCTGACTTATCACAAGTATTACTTGTTGGTGGTTCTACACGTATTCCAGCTGTACAAGAAGCTGTTAAAAATGAATTAGGAAAAGAACCTAATAAGTCTGTTAACCCAGATGAATGTGTAGCTTTAGGTGCTGCAATCCAAGGCGGTGTTTTATCAGGGGATGTAAAGCAAGATGTATTACTTCTTGACGTTACACCATTAAGCTTAGGTATTGAAACTCTTGGTGGAGTTATGACTGTATTGATTCCAAGAAATACAACTATTCCTACTAGCAAGTCTCAAGTATTCTCTACGGCTGCTGATAACCAACCTGCAGTAGATATTCATGTACTACAAGGTGAAAGACCAATGGCTGCAGATAACAAGACTCTTGGTAACTTCCAATTAGATGGTATCGCTCCAGCTAGACGTGGCGTTCCTCAAATCGAAGTTAAGTTTGATATCGATGTAAATGGTATCGTTAAAGTATCTGCATTAGACAAGGGTACAAATAAAGAACAACATATCACAATTCAGAACTCTTCTGGATTAAGTGATGATGAAATCGATAGAATGGTCAGAGAAGCTGAAGAACATAAAGCTGAAGATGACAAGCGTAAAGAAGACATCGAAACAAAGAACAAAGCTGAAGCATTTGTAAACCAAATTGATGAAACTTTGAAGAGTGAAAATGCAAATGTATCTGAAGATCAAAAGGCTGAAGTTAAGAAGTTGAGAGACGAATTACAAGAAGCTATCGATAAGAATGATATGGAAACTCTAAAGACAAAGATGGAAGCTTTAGAACAAGCTGCTAATACAATGGCACAACAAATGTACCAACAACAAGGTGCACAAGCTGATCCTTCCGCTAACGATACATCTTCTTCATCAAATGATGATGTTGTAGATGCAGATTTCAAAGAAAAGAATTAATCATGAAGAATGCGGAATCTAACTTCCGCATTCTTGTTTCCTAAGATAAGTGAGGTATGTATGGCAGATAAGCGTGACTATTATGAGGTACTAGGCGTATCCAAAAATGCAACCGATGATGAAATTAAACGAGCATATCGAAAGCTTGCGAAAAAATATCATCCGGATTTAAATAAAGAACCTGATGCAGCAGAAAAATTTAAAGAAGTTAATGAAGCAAATGAAGTTCTTTCTGATCCAAAGAAAAGACAAGCATATGATCAATTCGGATTTGCTGGTGTAGATCCACAAGCTGCTGGTGGAGCGGGTGGTTTCTCAGGATTTTCAGGATTCTCAAGTGGTGGATTTGAAGATTTAGGAGATATTTTTGGCGATATCTTTGGTAGTGGAATGGGAGGATTTTCTTCTTCAAGAAGTTATCGTAAACAAGGTCCTACAAAAGGTGAAGATGTATTTAGAAGAATGTCTGTATCTTTTATGGATGCGTGTTTTGGAAAGACAGAAACTCTCAATTTAACTTTTGATGAACAATGTTCTCATTGTCATGGAACAGGTGCAGAAAGTCCAAGTGATGTGGAAGACTGTCCAAGATGTCATGGAACAGGTGTCATTGATTCTGTTCAAAGAACAATGTTTGGAACAATGCGTACACAAAATGTGTGTCCAGATTGTCGTGGCAGTGGAAAACATGTAAAACGTGTATGCCATCAATGTAATGGACAAGGTTATATTCGTAAAACAACACCTGTTGAAATCAAGATTCCTGCTGGTATTTCCAGTGGTCAACAATTAAGAGTTTCAGGTAAGGGAAATCGTGGTAGTAATGGTGGACCTAATGGAGACTTATTCATCGAAGTTAATGTACAACCACATAAGTTCTTTGCTAGAGATGGAAAGGATATCTACTTAGATATTCCGGTTAGTGCAGTTGATGCAACCATTGGTACAAGTGTTGATGTTCCTACAATTGAAGGTGACGTTACAATGAAGATTCCAGCTGGTACGCAAGATGGTACAAAACTAAGATTAAAAAATAAAGGTGTTGTTGATTTAAGAGGCGGTAAGAAAGGTGATGAAATTGTCACAGTACGCGTTAAGGTAAATGACAACATCTCTAAGAAAGAAAAAGATCTTTACAAACAATTACAAGATATTCAAAACAATGATAAGAGTGAAACACTCTGGTCAAAATTCAAAAAACAATTTAGTTAAGTGAATGAAGAAGGAGGTGTCATATGAATCCAGAAATTATGACAGAAATACTCCAACAGATTATTAACAATGCAATTACAAAAGCACAGGAAAATCATAACAGTCTTGTCACGGTAGAACATGTTCTCTGTGCTATGGCAGAAGATGATAACCTGGATGGAATATTTCAAAGAATAAATGTTCCAAAGTCTAAATTCTTAACAATCGTAAAAAATGCGATGAATGGTTTAGCTACCGTTGAAGGAGCAAATGATCTTTCTTTGGATCGTTATCTTCAACAAGCGTATCAAAAAGCTATGGATTATATGAAAAAGCTTGGTGATACGTACATGAGTACAGCAGATTTATTGATTGGTATCTTTGAAACAAATGCACCAATCGTCAATGATTTGATGCAAAAATGTAATTTTACTTTACGTGATTTGATCAAAGCTGAAAATGATAGAAGAGGAGGTATGAAGATGGATGAAAAAACAAACGAATCCCAACTTGATGCCCTCAGCAAATATGGTAGGGATTTAGTACAAGAAGTAAAGGATCATAAAATTGATCCTGTGATTGGTAGAGATGAAGAGATTCGACGTGTTATTGAAATCTTATCTCGTAAAACAAAAAATAATCCTGTATTGATTGGTGAACCAGGAGTTGGTAAAACAGCAATTTGTGAAGGATTAGCACAACGTATTTATCATGATGAAGTTCCAGAAGGATTAAAGAATAAGAAGTTAATTGAATTAGATATGGGTTCTTTAATTGCTGGTGCGAAATATCGTGGTGAATTTGAAGAAAGATTAAAAGGTGTTTTAAAACAAGTTCAACAAGCAAATGGAGATATTATTCTATTTATTGATGAAATCCACAATCTTGTTGGTGCTGGCAAAACAGAAGGAAGTATGGATGCTGCCAATCTTTTAAAGCCACTTCTAGCACGTGGTGAATTAAGATGCATTGGTGCTACGACATATAACGAATATCGTCAATACATTGAAAAAGATAGAGCTTTAGAAAGACGTTTTCAAAAGGTTCAAGTCAATGAACCAACTGTAGATGATACGATTGCGATTTTAAGAGGATTAAAAGAACGTTTTGAGAACTATCACCACGTAACAATTAAAGATGAAGCTTTGGTTTCTGCTGCAAAACTTTCTGATCGATATATCACAGATCGTTTCTTGCCAGATAAGGCAATCGATTTAGTAGATGAAGCGTGTTCTTCAATTCGTGTAGAATTAGATTCTATGCCAACAGAACTCTATGAGTTAGATCGTAAACAAAAACTTCTAGATATGGAATTAAAATCTTTAAAGAAAGAGAAAGATGAAAAGTCATTATCTAGAAAAGCAGAAATTGAAAAAGAACTCGCAGATGTGAATGAAAAGCTAGATGCTGGTATTTCTAAATGGAATGCTGAAAAAGAAAGTGATAAGTCTATTGCTTCCTATCAAAATGAACTTGAAGAAGCAAAGAGACAATATGATCTAGCAAGAGAGAAGAATGATTATGATAAAGCTGGTAAATTGTTATATTCTACAATTCCTGCTTTGGAAAAGAAAATCAAAGATTCTATGAATGCAGATGAAGATGATTCTTCTAATACGATGTTAAAACGTGTCGTAGATGAAGAAGAAATCAATAACATTGTTTCTAGATGGACACATATTGATATTTCTAGATTAAAGAGTTCTGAAAAAGAAAAGATTCTTCATTTAAAGGATTTCTTAAAACAAAGAGTTATGGGACAAGATGAAGCTTTGGGATTAGTAACAGATGCTATCATGCGCTCTAAAGCTAATATACAAGACGAAAATAGACCACTTGGTTCATTCTTATTCTTAGGACCTACAGGTGTTGGTAAAACAGAAGTCGCTAAAGCACTTGCAGAACAACTATTTGATGATGAATCTAATATTGTAAGAATTGATATGAGTGAATACATGGAAAAGTTCAGTGTTTCTAGATTGATTGGTGCTCCTCCAGGATATGTTGGGTATGAAGAAGGTGGACAATTAACAGAAGCAGTTCGTAGACATCCATATTCCATTGTACTTTTAGATGAAGTTGAAAAAGCACATCCAGATGTATTTAATATCTTATTACAGATTTTAGATGATGGAAGAATCACAGATTCTAAAGGTGTTACGGTTGATTTCAAGAATACGATCATTATCATGACAAGTAATCTTGGAAGTGAATTTGCGTTTGATGAAGATGAACAAGAGCGTAAGAAAAATTATGAAGATGCAGTACATAATTTCTTTAAACCAGAATTTGTTAATCGTATTGATGAAATCATTGTATTCAATTCATTAGACGCAGAAGTACAAAAGAAAATTGCAGATAAGTTCTTAGCATTACTTGCGGATAGGCTTAATGAAAAAGATATTAAGTTAGAAGTTACGGATAAAGCGAAAGATAGAATCATTCAATTAGGTGTTGATACACATTTAGGTGCTAGACCTATGAGAAGACACATTCAACGTAACATTGAAACAGAAGTTGCAAAATTAATATTATCTACAGATAACATCACAAATAAAACAATTGTTGTTGATGCGGATGAACATTCTTATTTATTTTCTGTTAAATAGATGTTATATCTTACATTTCAAAATGTTATTGTTTGCTTTTTAGCTAAATAAACGAATCGCAAATAGCGATTCGTTTTTAAATTTTTTGAATGAATTGATCGAATCTTTGATTTCCTATAGGTGTATTTTTATATACACCTGCATCTTCTAATACTTTCGCAAACACATATCCAATCTCATCTTCAATGATTTGATCGATGTTGTCAGAATTTATTGTATATTTTTGTAATAACATATTTGTCCAAGTAGCGTGATTTGAAATAGAAGGAATAGAAGCTACATCTTTCTTTGCGAGTATAGCTTGTTTTAATTCTTCCATTTCTTTTTGCAGTCTTGCTGGTAATACCGCAAGTCCCATAACTTCTATTAATCCAATATTTTCTTTTTTGATATGATGTAATTCATTATGTGGATGAAAGATGCCTAAAGGATATTCATCTGTTGTTCGATTGTTTCTTAAAACAAGATCTAATTCATATTGTCCCTCTTTCATTCTTGCGATAGGTGTTATTGTATTGTGACGTATTTCACCAGTATGTGAAAGAATATCACAAGTTGGATCATCATAATTGATCCATATCTCTAATATATGATTTGCAAGCTCTACAAGTTGTGCTTTATTTTTTCCATCTAATCTTATGACAGCCATTGGCCAATCAACTATTCCACCTTTGATTTCAGGATATGCTTGAAAGGTAATCGTTTTGCGTATCTTTGCTTTAGCCATTGCGAAGGTATAGTTACCACCTTGGAAATGCTCGTGTGATAAGATGGAGCCGCCAACGATTGGTAAATCTGCGTTCGATCCAATTGTGTAATGAGGGAAGACATCTAAAAATTCTAATAGTCTTTGAAAGGTTGCTTTTTCAATACACATTGGTCGATTCTCATCTGTTAGAACGATACAGTGTTCATTGTAATAAACGTATGGACTATATTGCATATACCATAATTCATGATCTAAAACCAAAGGGATTTGTCTTAGTGTAAAACGAGAAGGATGATCTAATCTACCAGCATATCCTTCATTTGTATGACATAATAAATCATGTGGGTATTTTTGCTCTTTATTATTAGCACTAGCAGCAATTGCTTTAGGATCTTTTTCTGGCTTTGATAAATTGATTGTGATATCTAAATCACCATATTTTGTTTTTGTTACCCATTTCTTATCTTTGATGATTCGGTATTTTCTTATAT
>CAVHRL010000015.1:0-30208 GCA_963638375.1 Lachnospiraceae bacterium | reverse complement strand
AATACTATCTCCTTTATATACTATTCACATGTTTTTTGAAAAATCCTCAAAAGTTATTTACACTTTTTTATTTTTTTCTTTTTAATAGGCTTTTTTTCGACTTCCTCAGTAGGATATTGTATTTCGTACGCAAGCCACAAAGCTTCACCTTTTAATAATTTCTTAACTTGACTTAAATCAGCAGTCGCAAAGTCCGGTCTTTCTTCTACAATTGATTTTGCTTTATCAGGGTTTGACGCGAATCCCACTGTAAATACCCCTGCATCTTTTCCTGTCATAATTTCCGCAGAGCTATCAGATACATAAACACAATATTTTGCGTTCAATAATTTTAATGCTGTCAATAAGCCATCCGTTTCAACTTCTCTACTTCGTTTTCCACCAATGATAACATCAAAATATTGAATCATATGTGCGTGCTCTAATAATTCAACAATAGATGCTCTTTCACGTGTTGAAACCGTTGCCACCTTATACCCATGTCTTTTCAACCATTTTAATAAGTCTTTAATTCCATGCATTGGTTGAATTAAATCACTTAAATGATTTCTTTGCCACGAATTATATTCATGCACCATCTTCTTTGTATCTTCTTCAGGAAAACAATATTCCATAACAGAATATACAGAATCATCTAATGCTGCCAATTCAATTTCCTTTGTAAAAAGTTCATTCTTGTGATGTCGATCAAATAATTCTCGGTATGTCGCAATGATTGCTGGCTCTGTATCTAAAACGGTTCCATCAAATGACAATACAATGACAGGCTTCTCTTCCTGTTCCACTTCTTTTTTATTATCTTTATCCTTTTTCATAAAACACCTCGTGTTATTAAGATTATTCTATCGCATTAACAATCAATGTTCAAAGAAATTACCAATCCCAAACCCCAACAAATTCCAAACACTTTCGTAAGACTCTAATGTATCTGGTAGTTCTTTACGAATAATTCTTTTCGCAAAGATAGCAGAAGTGTCCATAATATATGTCCAAATATAATCCATTGTCATTCCTTCAGGTAATGGAATGTGATTAAACACTGGTCTGATTGCATTTAAGAAATCTGTAAATTGTACTGCTTCGCCTTGCTTTTCTTTTTCAATATATGTATGAATATGAATGGAATCACGATAACTTTGATAGTAGATTGTCTTATATCCATTTTTCACTAAAAAGGAGAAGTAAACAATCCACATGTCATGAATCTGCTTCATTACCGCATTTGTATCCGTTAGATTCAATATTGGTGTATTTTGATACAATTGTGCAACTTCATTAGCAACAAGGTTATAACATTCAAATAATAAATTTTCTTTTGTAGAAAAATCTCGATACACAAGAGCCTCATTAACACCAGCTTTTTTCGCTGCTTGAAGTACCGCAAAAGTTTCTAATCCTTTTTCTGCCACAATGCGCATTGTTGCGTCCATTACTTTTTGTTTACGTTCATTTGCGTCCATATTTCACACATCCTTTATTAAGATATCATTTTATCAAGATTTTTTATTGTTGATAAGGGTTATGTGTTAATCCAAATGTTTTGCGTTTAATATCATCTAACTTCCAAATACATCTTAAAAATGTACCCGTCATCATATATTCACGAATATCATTTATCAAAACCAAATCAGGTATAAATTCATCTGGTATATATTTTCTGATTTCTTCTCTAATTTCTTCTGCATTTTTTGTCATATTAGAATAAACAAATATTGCTTCAGGACCTAATGAACTAATTAAAGAAATCAATGATTTCGCTACAAGTTCTGTTGTTCCTTCCTCTGTTTGAATCAATAATTCTGGATCTTCTGAAAATTGAATGATCTTTTCAACATAGCCAACTTCACCAGCAACGTTTTGTCTCCCACGAATCAAATGCCCATTTACAACAATTCCACATCCTGCTCTATAAGATCCATTTGGCAAAAAATATAAAACAACAGATTTATAGCGATCTTCTAGCCAATAGATTCCAGTAACGATCATATTTGCATCATTAAATGGAAATACATCTCGATAATATTTTTCTTTTAAGACTTCGCCAACATTTATTTGATGGATTGGGTGATCTTCCAAATAAACAACACCATGTTCAATAGAACCAGGTAAACTCAACCCAATCGTTTCTATTTCAGGATATTTTTCTAGCATTGGATCAATAATATCAATTAAATCATCAACATTCACTTTGCCAGCATTGCATTCCCCACTACATTCAATATTTCCATTCTTATAGTATCGATATATGATTTGTCCATCTAAGCCTTCTCCGCCATTAATATAACCAATTGTTAATATCTTTTTATTTGTTTCAAAGAATGCTTGTGTACGAATTGCCTTAGGTGTTTGATTCGATTCTATTTCTTGTAATTCACCTTTGATGAGTTCAATCAAAGAACCAGTATCATATTTCCCAAATGTCTGTGCAGGAATATTACGTACTGCAATATTATGAAACATATCTTGCACTTTTTTACGAGCATAATGAACTTGAGGTGCTAAAAGAATTAAATCTTCCCCTTTTCCTTCTTCCGCAATCTTATTAAATGAAACTGCTCTAAAAGAATAATTCAATGATAATGTTTCAACAGCTTTATTTAATAACTCTGCATAATAAGATGTTGTTAATCCACTCGTGCATGTCAAAAGAATTTTCACAATATGCTTATCTTTTAGATTGCGCATTGCTTCTTCCATTTCAACATAAAGATCTTGCGCTCTTTTTAAATCTGTTAATTGAAAATGCAAAAAGAATTCTGTCTTTTCTTCACGAATAGAATCAATACGCAATTCAATGACATCTTCTTCATAAAAGTTTACACGTCCCAATCCATATTTCGATTCAATTTCTAGATTTCCTTCTTCATTTTCGGTTACTGGAAAAGATTCAGTACCTCTTTGAATGATCCACTTTCGGTACCTTTCCACAATTGTTGATGTTCCCATAATAATCTCCCTAGCTATCAATATTTTAACACTTCTATGGCAGACAAACTTTCTTTTATAAAGAAATTGGAATATTGTTTCGTGAAAAAGTGTATGTCATACAACATACACCCTTTACATCATTCTTCTTTAATTCCTGTATCCTTGAATTCTTCATTTTGTTTTTCAACAAACTTCTCCGCTTGTTTGTCTTGATTCTTTGTTGTTTCATGAATATCTTCTGTTGGTTGATTCACAACAACTTGTGGGAATGGAATATTGATATTATGTTTATCAAATACAAGCTTCAACTGACGACGCAAATCTCTGTCTAATTGCATACGATCTGCTTCTGTACATTTCGCAACGATTTTTATAATGACCGCACTATCAGCGAGTTCAGATACGCCACGATAGAATGGTCCTTCTACAATAGCAGGCAATTTTGCTTTGATATTTGGAAATTCTTCTTGTAATACTTTTTCTACGTATCTTAGATCTTCACCATACTCAATACTCATATCACATCCAACAACAGAATAATCCTTTGTCATATTCAAGACATTCTTTACACTGCTATTAGAAAAAATCTTTACGTTTCCAGCACCTTCTTTAACTTTTGTTGTACGCACACCAATTTCGACAACCGTTCCACGATATCCATCAATTGTAACGATATCACCAACTTGGAATTCACCTTCAAATACAATAAATAATCCAGCCAAAATATCACTCACTAATGACTGTGCACCCAATCCAACAATCAATGTCAATATACCTGCAGAAGTAACTAACGTTGAGGTATCAACACCAAACGTTGATAAGGCAAAATAGAATAAACCTATCATCGTCGCAAATTTAATGAAATTGTCTAATAATCTACAAATCGTTTCACCCTTTGCGTTCAAACTATGTGCAATCCACATAATGAATTTTCTTACAATAATAGAAATTTCTATCATACAAATTACAATCACCAAACAATATGTAATTGAGAATATATTAATTCCTTTCTGCCATTGACAAGATAGAATAAAGTGGAATAGAGAATCATCACTAAAGAGAGAATCTTGAAATATTACAAGCATCATTACAATAAACGCTAATACTGTTAATATTATATTCACTACTTGTGATGTTTTTTGACCTGCTGTTTTAGAATCCCATGGAATATCAATATGTGTCCATCTAAAACCAATAGAACGTGTTTTTACAACTCTACCATCACTCATAACTACATCTATCTGTTCATTTTCTTGTTCATTTGTATTTTCATTTTCAATCACAGATTCTTTTTCATGTTTATAGAAATACCATAATAGAAGCATAAATACAAATAAGAAACTAGCTGTAATACAAGAAATAGGTAAAGCTGTAATATTCAAAGCACTAAATGGAACCGCAATATATGTAATCATATCTCCATAAGTTCCTGATGCACAATAATAAGATGTTCCATCTACTGTAATAAAATCATTATAATCAGCTACTAATTGAGATGTATTCATTCCATACTTTTCTACATTTTTATCAATCAATGATTCTTTAGGAAAATATACAAATGTAGAAGTTGAATCATCATCTGGTTGCGTTACCGCAAATGCAAATCCATGATTACCTGTACTAATACCTTCTAATACTGTTTTTGTATCTGTATTGATTGTAGCTTTTTCTAATTGCTCAGGTGTAGCACTCATTGTAACCATACCAATCGTATGGTAGGAATCATCTTGTACAGCTTCTGCCATGTATTGTCTTAGATTACCATTCACATTCTTTTGTACATCTTGAATGATTTTTGTTCTTTCTCCATTCAAAATATCCCAATATTCATAAGATTGATCATTTTCATCTTTACTAATAGAATAGCTCCAGTTATCTGTGTTTGCCGCAATGACATTACCATTTAAATCAAAATACATTACAGAATTTACATCTAACGCATCTTTTAATTCACTCATAAAAGAACGTGTTAATTTAGATTGATCCATATGTGCAATGATATATGTAACTTCATCTAATTTCTGAGAATATTGTTCATTATATTCTTCTTTCTGTCTTTCTAATGTTTCATCATTTTCTTTTAATGCTTCTAACAATTCCGTACCACGTTTATTATTTGTGATGGATTGTTCAGACAAAGTAAATAACGTCTGCATATAAAAAGTAATACCAAAAGATAATACAGTTCCCACAACAACAAGGCCCGTTAATTTCTTGTTTAATTTCTTCTTTGCATCCTCTTCTTTTTCTTCTTTCTTTTGAACATCTTCTTTTAAGAAAGTTGAATAAAGAATAATAATACTCATAAAGATTCCATAAACCACTAATGAAATGATAAGTGTATACATATCATTCGCTCTCATTTCTGATTCAGGAACAACAGTAACAATCATACCTTTATCAATCTTTTTACAAGAAGCTAAATAGTCAACTCCATTGTAACTTAGCGTTGTATCTTCTCCATCTTCCAAAGAAGAAACATCTACACCATAACTAGACGCATCCTGTCCAATTTCATTTTCATTCTGAGAAAATAGAACTGTTCCTTTTTCTGTATGGAACGCAAGCACCAAACCAGACTGTCCTACACTCACATTATCTAGTACAGCTTTTAAAGATGCATTCTGTTCAAGATTCGCATTTAAAGTATCACTACTTAATTGAATTGAAATTGTTTTCTTTCCATCAATTACTGCACTATAACTTCTAGGTTCTTCACTATCATCAATTTTTTCACCGGCCTGTGCAATCACACTACCATTATCTTCTACAACAAGATAATCAATGTTATACACTTCACGCATTTCATTTGCGTATGTATCATTCAAATCAATGTCTGTAATATATCTCAATTGAAACGCTAAAGAGTCTACTTTAGATTGATACATTTCATCATAAACAGCTATAATTTCTTCTTCATCAGATTTACTTTTCTCTATCTTTGATGTAATTAATTCTAACTTTTCGTGATTATTCTTCAATTGATTATTTGTAATCAATTGATTATGTGCAAATAAAACAGAGAAGCTTAATAGAATTGCTCCTAAGATTGCTAATAAGATGGACTTTACAACACGATTCCCATTCTTCATACTACACCTCTTCAAACTATACACTACAGTTTATCAGTAACCACTTACTTAATCTATACCAATTTTCACTATTTTCTTACCATTTAACCATTATTCCAACAAAAAAAGGAAGCCAAAAACTAACTTCCCTTCTACCCTCAATTATAGCCAAAAAACTCTATTATCTTTTCTATCGGCAGCTTTTATCTTTTCACCATCTGCATACCCTAAAATACAATGGCCAACACCTTCATATTCACCTTCAATACCAAGTTGTTTTAAAAGAGCTTTTCCTTCTTCACTTTCAAATTCTTCTTTCGCTCTATGAATCCAACAAGAACCAATTCCTTTTGATTCAGCCGCTAGCATTAAATTCCCCATAACTAACGAACCATCATATATCGCAGTAGGAACATTCTTATCCGCCAAAACAACAAGTACGACTGGAGCACCATAGAATGGATCATTGTTAGAATTCATAATTGATGCATTCATCTTCGATAATTGGTCACGTACTTTTTTATCTGTAATAGCCAAAATGATTGTAGATTGTCTTCCCATACCACTTGCTGCATATAATCCAGCTTCAATGATTTCTGAGATATCTTCTTTAGGAATCATTGTATCTTTATATTTTCTACAACTTCTTCTGTCTTTGATTGTTTGTATCACTTCGTTCATATTTACCTCTTTTTCAAAAAAACTCGCTCAGTTTATCCAAGCGAGTATATTATATCATTAGTCTAAATCTTCACCGTTAGAATTATATACTTTCTGCATGTAGAAGAATGATTTCTTCTTGCTTCTAGAAAGATCACCATTTCCATCATCATCTTTATTAACATAGATGAATCCATATCTCTTTCTCATTTCACCAGTACCAGCAGAAACAAGATCGATGTGACCCCAAGGTGTATAACCAATCAAATCAACGCCATCTTCTTCAATAGCTTCTTTCATAACTTTGATATGATCTCTCATATAGTTAATACGATAGTCATCATTGATAGAACCATCTTCTTCAACCTTATCAATCGCACCCAAACCATTTTCAACGATCATCATTGGAATTTGATATCTATCCCAAATTTGATTGAGGTTGATTCTTAAACCTAGTGGGTCAACTGTCCATCCCCATTCACTAGCTTTCAAATATGGATTCTTTACACCCATTGTTTGGTTACCTTCAGATACACCATGTTCTTCAGGATGTGCAGCAAATACTTGTGAAGAATAATAAGAGAATGAATAGAAATCAACTGTTCCTTCTTTGAGAAGTTCATCTTCTCCTTCTTCTTTTTGAATTGTAATTCCAGCTCTTTCTAAAGCTTTAACTTTCCATGCAGGATAATATCCTCTTACTTGAACATCACCATAGAACCACTTTTGTTCATGTGCACCTGCTAATTCAGCCCATACATCTTCTGGATTACAAGAATATGGATATGTAGCACCATGCGCAATCATTAAACCAATTTTATTTTCTGGATCAATTTCATGACCAACCTTAACTGCATATGCACTACCAACAAATAAATGCCATCTGCATTGTTCAGCATTTTGTTTATTTGTTAGATGTTCATGAACACCATTCATCATAAAGTTTGTATTAATATTAATTTCATTAATTGTTAACCAATAATGAACAAGTCCCTTATAACGAGTAAAAATTGTTTTTGCGTAAACCTTAAAAGCTTCTAATGTATGTCTAGAAACCCAACCATCATATTCATTTGCCAAATGTAATGGGCAATCAAAATGATAAATTGTAACTAATGGTTCCATGCCTAATCTCTTACATTCTTTAAATACATCTTCATAGAACTGTAAGCCTTCTTCATTTGGTTCAGCATCATCACCATTAGGGAAAATTCTTGTCCAGTTAATGGACATACGATATACATTACATCCCATTTCAGCAAATAATCCCAAGTCTTCTTTCCAATGATGGTAGAAGTCTGTTGCGACATGGCTTGGATAATATACATTTGGATCTACAATAGCCTTTGCACCTGCAGGCACTTCATCTCGGTTACCGAACTCTTTTCTAGTTCCATCTGGCATTTCAACGATAAACTTTCTTTGAATGCCATGGATACCGTCACCACCTGTTAAAGTATCAGCTACGGCTAGGCCCTTTCCACCACTTAAATATCCACCTTCATACTGATTGGCAGCTGTTGCGCCACCCCATAAAAATCCTTTTGGAAAACTCATTTTATATCTCCTTTTTCTCACTTACTTTATTTTAATGTAAGTGGTTACAAAAAGCTATGATTATTCGTGGAATAAAGTTCCAAAACTCAAATCTTTTTAGTTCACCTTCTATTCGTTTAAAACATTGTGTGCTTAATGAAACGTTCTTTTTATATTTACAAAACAAAAAGAGTGAATCATTTGATCCACTCACATAGCTCACAAATCATTGTGTGCCTTGCATACCTCTTTCTGTAGCTTCTTTCATTGCAGCTTTACCCGTAGAAGTTAATTCAGTTGTATCATCTTCTACTTCATATCCTGCATTTCTAGCAGCTTCAATACCAGCTAATCTTCCAGATGTTAATGAGAAACCTAAGCCTACACCTTCAACGTCTTGATATGTTCCACAAGAAATACCTGAAACGTTATTACCTGTAGCGTAAAGATTCTTGATTACTTCATGGTTTGTATTTAATACTTGAAGCTTTTCATTTGTATTAACTCCACCTAAAGCACCTAATACACCTGCATGACCTCTAGTTACATAGTATGGTCCTTCAGATACTGTATAGATCAAGGAATCCTTAGACTTGAAGAATTCTTCATCATTACCACTCTTTACATAACTATTGTAGTTATCAATTGTTTCTTGTAAGTCTTCTGCATCACATCCAATGAATTCTGCAGCTTCTTCAATTGTATCGAATACGCCACCTTCACCAGCTTCAGTTAACTTATCAAAGCTACTTGACCATTCATCTTCTGCAATTGGAGCGTGATAAATTGTAGGTTCACCATCATCACCTACGATACCGTGTTGATCCCAATAATGGATCCATGTACCAGTATTTTCTTGTGTTGTATCTGTCCATCTATCAACAGTAGCTTGGTCTACGATTGTATAAGCAGTACCACCTTGTGCTACTACAGTTGTTGTGAAATCAACAGTATCTTTTAATAGGTCTTCATTCATGAAACGCTTACCTTGGTTATTTACCCAAAGAATTGGAGAGTTCAATGTTAATTCAGAAGCAGTTTCATCATCAACACCACTTACTACACCGTGGTTCATTGTTAACAATTCACCTTCATCAGCACCAATATCCCACATCATATCTACACCAGGAACATATGTACCAGCCATGACTTTACAGTTATTGTATACATCTTCACCTAATGTTTCTTTCATCAACTCTTCATTGTTAGCGAAAGAACCTGTAGAAATAATGACAGATTTCGCATTTACTGTTAATGTTCCACCATCTTCTTTTTCACACTTAACACCAACTGCATTTCCATCTTCATCTACAATGATAGACTTCGCTGTTGTGCTGTAATGAACATCAACACCTTCATCTTCAATTGCTTCACCTAAATACTTGAATGGATCTGCATTGTTCCATCTATGATAAACAACTTCTGTATCAAAATGTGCAATTTGTTGTGGTTTCTTAGATAAGAAGAAACCTACACCATGATTCAACATATAGGAAACAGTATTCTTTGCTTCAGAAATAAATGTACGAATTAATTTTGCATTGCCAGCTTCATTGTTACGTTCTTGGAAATGTTCATACCAATATTCTTCATCTGTTGTTTCATCATCTCCATAACGATCTTCTTGTTCTACAGAACCAATTGCGAACATACCCTTAGCGGCATTACCAAATCCACCAATAGATTCTGTTGTTTCAATACCAATGACAGATGCTCCACCTTCTGCAGCTCTTAATGCAGCAGTAGTACCAGATGCTCCCATACCAACGACAACAACATCTGCTTCTAATGTTTCATCCTCACCTTTTTTAGTTTCTGTTGAGAAACCAGCTTGTTTCATACAATCTTCAACTGCTTCACTAACAGCATCTCTTGTTGCAGTCGCACCAGAAACGACATCAATATCACCAGATTGTGCTTCAACGATTTCTTCAGCTAAACCTTCAGCTGCATCTTGCCCAAATCCTTTAGATTGGCTAGAAGAATCTACTTCAGCATCTGTGATTTTTCCGTCTTTAACAGTAATCGTAACGCTTACATCACCATTCTCAAAACCTTTTGCTGTAGCAGTGTAAGTACCATCTTTCACTTCTCCACTTGTACTACCAGTAGCACTAGAGCATCCAAAAAGAGTGACACTCATCACACCTGCTAATAAGCATGATAATAATTTCTTTTTCATTCCCTTTTCCCTTTCTTAGTAAAATCATCTTAGTGGATTGTGAATTTGTGAACAATAGATGTAACTGATTTAAAACGTGGCCATTTCTTATGCTACATGTTAGAATCAATGCATGAAAACAATACAAGCGCAAAAAACAGAACATGGGATAACATCCTATTTTACCATCATTTCTATCTTAGAAGATTGTGAATTAACATTAGATAATCAACAATTTAGTGCAATATATAATGATTTAATCATTTCTAGAGAAGGCATTCAATTTCATTCCAACAAACAACGCTCCCTTCTTGTTTATCACATACAAGAAGATTTCTTTGATAATCTGTTTGATTCTCAAATCTCAGATTGTGCCATCTTCCATGATTTACTACATGCAAATAACCCTGATGGAGATCACCTATATTTCTCTAAAATAGGAGATGATGCCACAAATATTTTAAAGCTACTCTATTCTGAATTTGATAAAGATGATATCTATCACGAAAAAATCATTCGTCTATTACTTGTTGGATTATTAACATATCTAGACAGAAATCACTACGATACACTCATCGTTCCAAAATCCACTATGGGAAAAACGCATGAATTTGGCAAGATCATGAAATACATTGGTGAAAATTATAGAGATATCACTTTAGAATCTGTTGCGAAAAAGTTTGGCTATCATCCAGATTACTTATCTTATCGTTTTAAAAAGATTACTGGAATTTCATTTTCTAAAAAACTTTTATCTATACGCATGGAGGAAGCAATTCATCTACTACTTACAACAGAAATGAATATACAACAAATAGCTGAAGCAAATGGTTATCATGATCGTTCTCATTTCTCTAGAAACTTTAAAGAATATACTGGTTTAACACCTAAGCAATATAAATTAAAATTCAAGTCAAACCAACAATAAACCATTTAAAAAGGATGTACTATAGCAAACATATACATCCTTTTTTCACTATTCTGGTTTTCTTGATTTTCTAAAACACAATAAGACTACACTCAACAATGTCATACTAACAAACAAGAAACAATAGAATTCTACATTAGAATGATCTGATGTATCAACAGCATTTACTTTCTTAGAATCATTTGTGCTCGTAGAGTTTTCTGTAGGTGTTATCTTAGAATCCGAACTGTTTTTATCAACTACTTTAACAACCATTTCTTGGTATCCTCCATATGGGGCAACTTTTACCACAACAGTTGTTTCTCCTTCACTAATAGCTTTCAATTTATTTCCTTCCACAGTAACAACAGAAGTATCTACTGCAGCATATGTCAAAGTTCCCCCACCAAAATAATCTTGAGAACTATACGTGCCATTTAATTCAAGTTCATCACCAACATTCATTTCAGCAATTAAATTTGTTTCAGAGAAATCATTTCCATTTACTGTAATCTTATATGGTGTTTCTAGTTGTACTAATGTATTGACACTACCATCAAACATATTATTTTCTTCATCCATGACACCTACATTCACATTTACAGATCCATATTTGAAATAATTATCTTCTATATCCAATTTTATTTTAAATCTTTGTGTTTCTCCAGGTTGTAATTCATCTACATCTGTTTCACCAAATGATACATATTTTCCTAATTCAAAATAATAATCATTAAATGATACTTTAATTGTATCTGAAGTATTTGTAACTACATTACCTGTATTCTTTAAAGTCCCATCCAAATAGATTGCAGTGTTTGTTTGTTCTGTTTCAATATCAAATATTTCATACTCACGATCACTTTCAAATGGTGTAAAACTTTGACTGACAGATTTCCCAATTTTATTTCCTTCTGCATCATATTCTGTTGTTTTAACATCGAAGCTTAATTTCGTTACATCTTTTACAATTTCTGGAATTGTATAGAGTAGTGATTCACCATTAGAATATGAATTCACATCAATTGTTGAAGATGGTAAAATTTTAGCTTTTTTATTTTCAACAGAAAGTGAATAAGTAGATATTACTTTTCCATCATAGAACGGTGTGATTTCAACTTTATATCCTTCTGCAGCCATAACACCAGCATTTTTGAGAGATAGATTTAAAGCCACTTGATCTTTTGCCTTTGGAAGAATTCTTCCATCATCATAATTTGTTGTATATGTGAGAGATTCCACATCTAAAGAAGGAACAATCATAAATTCTGTAGAAATTAACTTTTTATCCGCAATCTGCGCATCATAATCTTTCGAGGAGAATTTATACTGAGAATTCACCACGACTAAATTATTTTCAGAAGTTGCTGCGATAACTGGTGTCTCATTAAATGCATCTGTATCTGTCAATTGCACAGCACCAGACCAACATACATTATTTACGCCATCGTTAATCATTGCGGTCACAAACACTTCAGCATTAAATGCACTTTCTTGCGTTTCATCCTCACTTACATTTTGTGTATACGCTACATATAAATCACCATTATTATCAACAAATGGTTCGTAACCTGTAATTGTTGGAATATCAGATGCGGAGAATATCGATCCATAATCAAATGATGCTTTGTAAGTTCCTGATACAGATTCATTACCATCTTTAAATTCCAAAGTCTTATTATTATTTTGAATTTCATATAAGAACGTTTCAGATTGATTATTTGAAGTATCTTCCATTGCCTTATAGTTGATTTGACCTGTTTGATTATTCCAAAATAGATAACAAGTATTGTTACTTACCGCAAATTTCGGACTTGTTTCTCCAATTCCACTTGTTGTTGTAACTCTACCACTATAAATAAACTTACACTCACTAAAATCATAAATACCTAGATATAAATGACGATCCGCACTTGTCTGTAAGTCATTATCTTCATCAACAGTAAATGCATAATATCCTTTTCCATTAAATGTTGTAACATCTAAATCATAAATAATTGGATCTTGATGTGTATCTGTTGAAAATGGAACAAAGCTTTGTCCAGACATACTATCGGTAAATTCAGATATAGATTTTACTTGTTGTTTGATTCCATCTTTATCGACTTGTTGCCAATTACCTGAAGTAGAATCATATAACATGAACGCTAATGTGGCACCATTTTGCATTGGATTAACAGAAGTCATAAAGTTATCAGTCACTTCAGCTTTATAGTAATACACTAACATCTTTTTACTCTGTAAATCATAAGTAATCATTGGTGTGGAGTTGAAATAAGAATCATTTGTAATTCTTGTTTTATTTGATGGATTAAAAGTATTTGTATCAATATCAATCGTATAAATATCTTGCGATTGAAGATAACTCTTTTGAAGAACAGTATATTCATCTTCACTTAATGCATCGATTTCTTCTTTTGTCTTTTGGAAATCTGTATTTTCTTCATGAGACATCCAGGCAACTGTAACTTTATTGTCGCCTGTTTTGCATACAGAAGGATATAAATCTGCAGTACCATCTTCTGTATCAATTACAACTGGTTCACTCCATGTTTTAGATTCACCATCATAAATTGAATATTTCAAAACTGTTTGTTCTAATGGATACGTATTGTTATCTCTAGTGTCAACAAATACCATCATGATCCTATTACCACCAATATCAATTAATTGTTGATAATTATTATCATATCCGTTTTCACTTAATGTTCTTGATGTTGGAGTACCCCATGAAGCTCTAAAGCTCACCTCATCTCCAAGCCACTCAGATGTTTCCGCAACTTCTTTTACTTCAACATCTTCATTAGAAAAGCTTGTTAACGTTGTTCCTTCTTCAGCATTTTCCGCATCATTTTCAACATCTTCAAAATAACCTACCTCAACATCCCAAGAACTAATTGGCACTGAAACAATTGGCATACTAAAGAATACTGCATCTGCCCATAGTTTTAAATAAAACTTATGAGTATAACCAACTGTACGATAATTTGGGTGTGTATTTGTAATCGTTGGTGTCCATATAAAGTTTGGATAATAATTGATACCACCTCTTACACCTATCGTTCCACAAACACCAGCGCCTACATATAAGCTCATGTATGCATATGCACGAATTCTAAAATCAAAGAAATTTTCATCGACTGCGTTATTATTTATCATTTGTTCGTATGTCAATTCTGTTGCGGATTGTTTACGCATACCGAGTTCTAAAACAAGACCAGCATTAACATCCCCACCAATATAAACTGGCACATAACCAATCAACATATAGAAGGCTTTTCTAATAGATAAGGAGCCACCTACAAATGCTCCTCCACCTGCACAGCTCAATACTTTTTTTACATTAGCTTCGGATTCATTATCTTGAACAAAAGTGTATTTAAAATCAATGTAAAATCCAATAAACGGTCTAGCTTGAATCACAGTTGGCGCAAAGAAAGTACTTTTATTATTTGTAGTAGCACTACTTTCATTAATTGTAGTTGCCATATCACGAAAAGAACTTTGAAAGTTTTCTTTTGTGATAACTTCACCAGTATCACTAACAAACCCTTCTTTTGTTACATTGTTTCCGAAAACTTTAGGGATGACACCAATGGAAAAACGCATACCACCATCTTCTAATTTCGACATAGAAAAACGTAGTTTTCCTAAGTTCAGATCCATATTTATTCTTCCAATATATGGTAGATCAGCAACTTCAATATCTGTTTTGAATCTTAAATTCTGTTCTGCTGGTTGTACATAATCATTCTGTGAAAATACATACCCAGTATTAACAGCACCATATACAGTTTCTTTCAAATATGTCTTTTCCGCATAGTTATTATCTAAATCGTAAACACCGCCTTTGCCAACAATTCTATTCGTTGTCACTTTAGCGAAAATGATATCACTAGGTTGATACTTCATACTTTCGCCAGTATTGAATACATAATTTAAACTCCAAGTATTAGAATCTGCTTCATTTTGCTTAGCAGTTCCTAGATAGAACTTCTCTTCATGTGTCGTTCCATCATATACATAGAAATCAACACTCTTCACGTTTTCAACATGCTCATTTCCATCTGTGTCTGTGTAAGTGGATCCATCATTTGAAATATAAGCATTTAAAATAATTTCTGTATCATCAATAACAACTTCATTTGTGCTTACTGTTTCTGTACCAGAGACTCTTTTCGCAACAAAAGAAGAAATATAAGGAGCAGATGTATTATAAGAAGAAATCACTAAGTCATTTAATTTAATTTCTTGGCATGTTTCTCCTTCTGCTTCAATTGTAGATGCATTAGAATTATCAACTAAAATACTACTATATTCTGTTTTGCCAGAATAATTCATCTTATATTGAACTCTATAACCATTAATTGTTTGAATAGGTCCTACAACTACATCACCATTATCATCTGTTATATTTGTTTGTTTATCATTGTATCCTGTTGAAACAACAACACCACTTGCCTTAGACCATCCAACCTTTGTTTCAAGATTTCCAATACGAGGTTCACTGTAACTCACATTCGCACTGATTGCGTATTTATTTTCATCTGCTTTTTGTAATGTCAAATTCACAACTGTACTGTCACCCGCAATATTCCCTTGCAACGCAAATGAATTCTGTGCATATTTATCATTACTTGTATCTACAGACCATACTGGAATATAACTATTATCTTTTGTATCTGCATATAACTCATAGTATTTATTCGCTATGAAGTTCTTTTTATCCGCGATGTTATATACAACATAATCATCATCTTCAGTTACTTTTGGATAATCCAAAATTGTTTTCATTTTGGAATCACCTTTTCCAGAATCATATGTTTTAAATTGATCGATTTCACTCTTTTTTACTCGAACGACTAAACTAGAATTAATATCGACAAAGTTCGGCTTGATTTCTAATTTTGTTTCATTAATATAACGTTCACCATAGCCATTTGAACCATCATTAAAACTTTGATCTCTCGCAGTGTTTTGAGAAGGTTTGATTGTGATAGAATTCTGTTTATAAACACCTTTATATTCTTCATTGATATATTGTTTTAATAAAACATAATCTCCACGATGATAATGATATGTAATTGTATTACCATCTTTTGTAGCTTCTTGTTGGCAATTTAACGCTTTAACATATCCTCTTTTATCACTGTTATCAATTGTAACTTCTAAATCTTTATAACCTAAGATAGGTTTAATACGGAATGAACCAGAAAGCCCACCGACATTTGTCTTTTCATAAGTTACATAATCATTATTTTCATACAAAAAATCATTATTCAATTGAATACTATAAGAATCTGTATTCTCAGATAAATTATCTACAAGTATTTTTTCTTTACCATCTGTATTTACAATTGCGATACCTTTTAAATAGATTGGATTATAGTCTTTATTTTGTAACTCTACTGTAATAGAATCACCAGAATACAATGTACTAACGCCATTTGAATTAGAATTATTCAAGTAAGTTCCGCTAATATTTCTAAGTTCAGCAATTTCATCAGAAGTTTTCGATGTACCATCAGAATCAACGAATTCCAAAGGATCCGCTTGTAGTAAAGAAACATTAAAAGCGCGTAAAATAGGTTTTACAGAATATACCTTTGTTGTAGCCGAAAAACCAAGCCACTTAAATGCAGTAAAGGAATATGAATACATTGTACGATAATTCGAATAGATGGCTGTATTCTTTCTATCCCATCTTTCATCAGTTGTAATCCAATCACAAACATCAGGATGATTATTACCATTAAATCCAATATACGTTCCATTCCAAGATGGTGCTGAAGATGATTTTTCCCAGTCAACAACGATTCCATCATAATCATATCGTGGTAAATCATCATGTGCATCACTAGAAGAATTAAATCCAGATATTATCGCTTGTGAAAGAACGCTTGTATGCCCTTGCACTTCTATATATCTAGCATTTCCACCTTCTTCAACATGTAATTCTAGATGATCATCCACAAGTTTTGAATACGAAAATGCACTACTATAATTAACATTCTCAACATTAGGAAATGAAATTTCATCTCCTACTCTAACTTGTCCATGATTTTGAGTAGAAACCGTATCCACTTTAGATGGTGCAGTATCATTTACAGATGCTAAAGAAATTGCCTCTTCAGAATTCAAACTATTCTCTTCAAACAAATAGCTTTCGTCATCTTTTGAAATGACTGCAGTTGCGTTCCCAGTTCCAATTTCACAATTCACCGGATTGTCAATTGTTAGATTAAAAGTCTCTGTATCTTCCTCTAAATAATCACTACGAATTGGAATATTAATTGTTCTTTCAGATAAACCATACAAAAAACTAACAGTTGCGTTTACTTTAGAATAATCTTGACTACTTGTTGCGCTACCATCACTTGTTGTTAAGTTTACAGTAGCCATATCATTAATTGCACCTTCACGTACAAGTTTTACTTCTACATATCCTTCTTCTGGATAATAAGTTGTTTCACTAAAACTAACAGTTGAAGGAGCACCTTCTTCATCATCAATGATTTTTGCTTGAAAACCACTCAAATCACTGATTGTTGTTTTGTCATCAACTGCAGATAAATTCGCAGTAAAGAACAAATCACCATCACAAATAGAATTATCTTTCAGTTTGAATTCAATATATTTTTCTGTTTCATCTTCAGAAAATTCCAAATCCACATAAACAGAATTCAATTCATCTGATAATTCTTCAACAATCTTTTCATTTGCCGTTTGAGACATTAATGCTTCATTTAATTGTTCATCTAATGAAGTATTTCCTGTTTCCATCGCAACTTTATCAGAAGCTAAACCAGTTGCTTCACTTCTAGCTTTAGCGAGTTCACTTGTTTGTAAAGAATTATCAGTTTCTTCTGTTTTTTCTGTTTCAGAAACATCATTTACAGTACCAGAACTTGTTGTATCAATATCAAAAACATCATAAAAACTATCGACAACTGCATCCAACTGTTCATTTTCTTCATCTGTTAGATTCTCATAATTCTCAACGATTTCTTCAGTATCAGGTGTTGTTGTAGCGTTTGGATCAGCTGCATCTGGATTTTCACCACTCTTAATTGCATCCGTACTATCCGTCACTTCTGCACCATCATTTTGTGAAATCACCTCCGCTACAGAGATGCTTTCTTTTGTATTCTCAATCTTTTCTTTTGATTGATAAACTGCAATCGTATAATCTGTTCCATACTTCGCACTATAGTCTGTAAAAGTAACTCTTACTTTAGCTGAATTATCCCCTTCACCTTTTCTAGCAACTTTCAGTAAATAACCATGCGTTGCATTTTCTGGAAATTCAGCACTTTGACTACCAAAGTAAAAACTGCCATCTTCCAGATAGTCTTCTATACCATCTTCCACTTCTAAATATTCAGGTTCTTCATTAGCGTATACTGATACAGGAAATAATCCTATTGTAATTGTTAAAACAAGAAAAAAACTAAAAAATTTTTTGACCATATAGTTCACCCCACAAAAACTATAATAATTTGGATTGCATTTTATCACTCACTGGTTATTACACGGATATCCCAAAACGCACAAAACGCAAGCTATATTGCCTGCGTCTTATGTTATATTTCGAGAGAATGAAATAACTTATTTGTTATCAGCGTCAATAGTATTAGCAGCTGTTCTACCAGAAACAAAGATTTCAACGATAGCGTTACCACCAAGTCTATTACCACCATGGATTCCACCAGTAACTTCACCAGCAGCATATAAGCCCTTGATTACATTACCATCAGAATCTAATACATGTCTTTCAGTATCAACTGTTAGACCACCCATTGTATGGTGTGTTGAAGGAGCCATAACACGAATACGTAATAATTGTCCTTCTAATGAATAGTTACCTGAAGCATCTACTGTACCAACTGTTGAAGTTGATTGACCCTTAGCAATTCCATCACTTGGTTGTTCACCAGCTAAGATAGATTTATCATAAGCTTCAATTGTCTTATAGATTTCTTCTGGATCTGCCTTCATATCATATTTATCAAGAACTTCTTGAATTTCATCCGCACTAGAAACGTAGTAAACTCTACCTTCTACATCATCATGTGAAATTTCAACTGCCTTATTTCCTTCATACTTATCATATGGATATGGATATGTAATAGCAGTATCAGCATTTGTAAATTCTAAGAATACACCTTGTGCACCTTCTGCAGATACACCATTTGCGAATTCACCTAAAGATAGAACATCACGTTCAGCAGATTCATCAACGAATCTCTTACCTGTTGTTGGATTAATATATACACCATATAGACCATTACCAAAAGCAAGATCTCCATTGTCTACCCAAGAAATAGGCATCATTTGTGTATATCCTAAACCAGTTGTATCAGCACCAACTTCTTCACCCATTGTGATACCATCACCAACTAAAGAAGATCTATTTGTTGTTTGTGTTGTCTTTGTAATATAGGAATCATCCCAATATTCATTTGTTTCCATTACTTTTTCGATGTTAGCTGCATAACCGCCTGAAGCAAGAACTACGCCCTTCTTAGCAGTAGCTGTAACTTCTGTTCCGTCATACATTGTTGCCTTAACACCAGTAACATTACCATCTTTATCTGTGATCAAGCTATTAGCAGTTGTACGAGTCATGATCTTGTTATCTTTAGCAGTAGAAGATGTATTTAGAATTGTGTTCTCTGTTGTTGCGAAATATGTACCCCAGTTACCTGATTCTTCTATAGTTCCATCTCCATCGATATCACCACCAAGGTTAACATTTTCTCTATACCATAGAGCACCGATCAATGTAATTGTGATTGCATCGTTGAACTTAGCACCTTGATCTTCTAACCAAGTCTTTAATTCAGTACCGTCTGTACAGAATTGTTTAACAAGATCATAGTTACCATATACCCAACTCTTCTTATCGTTAGATTGTCTTAATCCACCATAGTATGTTTGGAAGATATGTAGATTTACTGTGGAGAACAATGTCAAATCTGTTTCTTTTGCGCCTGCAGCAATCTTCTTATCTGCCCAATCAACATAAGCTTTGATTTCTTTCTTTAAAGCCTTTAATGTACTTAAATATTCTTTATGAACACCAGCTTTACTTACTTCATCAATTTCACCTGGAACGTATTCTTTATCCTTGAAGTAATCTTCATCGAATTCGTCTTCACTCCAATTTAAAATTGTCTTTAAAGTTGAAAGTTGTCCTTGTGCAGCCTTAACTTTGTCATAAGTCTTTCCATCGTAATCCCATTTAGCACTTGTAGCGTCTGGATTATCAGCATCCCATACTAAGTAATCTGCAACTGCTTGGAATTGTCCACCAGAAACCAATGTATTACCACCAACTTCAGCGTTTTCTTCAATTACAAGAACAGAATCACCATTTTGAGCAGCTTGTGCAGCAGCACCCATACCAGCACCACCAGCACCAACAACGACTACATCATATTCTTCATCAATTGGATCTTGTGCTTCATGAACAACTGTATTGCTCTTGAAACCATCTAAATCACTTGCTTTAGCTTGTTCAGCAGCATCAGCTAATGCATCTTTATATGCCTTAGATGTAAATGTCGCACCAGATACGCTATCAACACCAGAACCATTTGCTTCAATAGCGTCTTCTTTCAAAATGTCATATGCAACAGTACCAACATGAGCTGTTTCTTTACTTTCTTTTACTTCGATATCTTTAATACCATCTTCAGAGAAAGTAACATCTAATGTTACTGTTCCATTGTAACCTTCACCAGTTCCAGTATATGTACCAGCTGTGTAAGTTACAGGTACATTTTCATGTGGTGTAGCTGTACCCATGCTATCAACATCAACACCAGCGCTTTCTAAAGCAGCCTTTGTAGCGTTGATAATAGCTTCAGATGTTACTGTAGCACCAGAAACTGTATCAACGTTAGGTGTTTGTGCCTTAACAATAGCTTCTGGAATTTGTTCCAAAGCTGGATCAGCAATTCCCTCTGTTTCCTGTTGATCAGTAACTGTTACGCTTTTGATTTCGTCATCTTCATAAACAACTTCAACAGTTACATCGCCGTTCTTACCTTCGGCAGTACCTGTATAAGTATTGCCGGAGCCTGATTTGCTAGAACAAGCAACCAAGCTGAGAGCTAATGAAGACGATAAAAGACTTGTCCAACTAACTCTCCCTACTTTTTTGTAGTTCATAATTCCCTCCATTAATTGAGATTAACCCTTAAATAAAATCTCCTATAACTATTTAAAACCCTGTAGTTACTACGGAGTCAATGAAAATTTGATAGCGTTTTCACAAATATATTTTATAATAATATATACTCTGTATCCATACAGACTTATAGAATGTGTGAAATTATGCAAGTCAAAGAACTATCTAAACTAACTGGAATCAATATTGAAACAATTCGTATGTATCGCAACCAAGGTTTACTTCATCCATCCAAATTAAATAATGGATATTATGATTATTCCATGCAAGATTATACTTCCTTATTACATATCAAAAAGTTACGTTCCTTTAATTTTTCCATTCAAGAGATCAATCGTTCTGAGCACACTGATAACTTTGAAGATTATCTTAGTAAATTTAATGATGCTGAAAAAGAATTAAAGAAAGAAATGAATCGCATCCAACAGAAACTTGATTTTATTAATTTCGAAAAAAATCATGTTTTATCTTCCGCAAATACCGCTGATAATACAATATCTTTAAACCAATCTGTCGACGAAAAAATTGATTTCTATCCACCATTCAAAGATTCTGACTTTCTAAAAAATTTAGATTCTCAATATTTTTTATATATTACAACACCAATATTTATTTCTAAGAAAATACTAAATGGTCCTATCCAAGATAAAATCATTGAAACCAAAGTTGGAATAGGAACATATACTTCCATTTATAAAAAGCTATTTTCAGAGTCTCAAGAAAATTGTGTCATTATTCCAAATGGTATATTTATATCACAAATATTAACTGTAAAAGATTTAACTCATATTAATATTCTTGATATTGCACCCATGATGGAATACGCAAAGAAAATGCATAAAAAATTCATTTCAGATACGACTGGTTATTTAGTAGGAATTACATATCAAAATTCTCAACCTATTTATGTTATGCGAATTCGAGCATGTATTGAAAAAAATGATATTGTTAGTGAAGAAAGAATCTTTTAAAAAAGTAGCATCTCTGCTACTTTTTCATCGCTAATTGTGCTGTTGAATAATGTTGAATTGGTTTCCATGTTACATCTGTAAACATTGCTTGTATTGTAATAGGAATATAAGTCAACATGAACATTGGAAACATTGGTAAATATTTGATTTTTTCGCTTGTCTTAGCTGGAATATTCTTCCATTCAGAGATGACTGTTAAAGTAGCTAACACCATCATACTGATCCACATCATGAGTAAAGTACTTGTTAAGAAATGAATCATTTCTTGTCTTAGTACAAGGGAAATATAGTATGGCATAAAAGATGCCGCAACTAATATCCATAATGCCATTGCTACCATAATAACTGTTAATAAAGTACAAGGTAAACAAGTCATTAAAATATCGTAATAAGATAAACGATTTCCTTTTTCAAAAATCATACCTTTTGTTAAATCACCAAGATATCTTCCATCAATTTGGTAGAAGCCCTTTGCCCATCTTAATCTTTGATTCCAAGATTGTTTCATTGTAGAAGGTTGTTCATCATATAAAACAGCTGAATCTACATAACCAATTCTCTTCTTTTGAATCGTTGAAGAAACTGAGAATTGAATATCTTCTGTCAAGAAATAATAAGGCCAACCTTGGTTTTCTTCCATTAACTTTGAAGAAACTACAAATCCTGTACCAGAGATCATACATTGTGCACCAATCATATCTCTAACATAATTCAAATGTCTTGCCTCATGAAGGAACCACGTAGAATACGCTGCACTTAACCAGTTTGTTCCAAAATTCTTAGAATTACGATATGTTGTTAACGCATCATATTTTCCAGTAGCGAACTTCTTATTCACTTCTTTCAAGAAAGATGGATCAATGATATTATCTGCATCAAACACAATAAATGCATCATAATAATCACTACCTTTTTCCGCTACAACTTTTGTATAAAGATAATTCAGTGCATATCCTTTTCCAACTTCTTCTTTGTTGAATCTTTCATAAACAGTTGCGCCAAACTCTCTAGCGATAGAAGCCGTAGAATCTGTACAATTATCCGCTACAACATAAATATCATAATATTCTTTTGGATAATCCATTTGATGAATACTCGTTAATAATTCACCAATTACTTCCTGTTCATTTCTAGCACTTACAAATATCGCAAAGCGATTTCTAATATTTGTATCGTCCAGTTTCTTTACTTTTCTTTTTATCATAGATATCACAATATAAACAATTTGATATGCATATATTACTGTTAATAATGTGATAACAATGTCTGTAAATGTCTGAAATAGATCGAGAACACTCATATCTTCCTCCAAAATCCTTGTATAATATACGCATATTTGCACTTGAATTCAAGCATATCCATCTGAATCTTTCACAAAACTTTCTTTCTTAAGAAATAAGAGAAGCATTTTCTTATGATATAATAGCTCAGCTTATGAAATGGATCTTAAAAGCTTTACCAGATATGTTACTATTACTGGTAATTTATATAAAAATATTACAGCCAAAATGGAAACAGCTTTCTTCATCTGATTATGTATTGCATACATTACTCTATATTTATATATGTATTGTCTTAGGTTGGACGATTATGCCAATCTTAATTCATTTACCTTATGCATTTGATGGTGTTTATGATAACTGCAATTTCATTCCTTTTTCTGATTGGATCTATGGTTATGGAAATTATAGAAGAGAAACTTTATACAATCTTTTATTATTTGTACCATTTGGTTTTATTGCGCAAATCACACTAAAAAAGCCATACAAGATTACTTTGTTGTATGGCGCATTGTTTTCACTAACTATTGAGATATCTCAATTATTATTCACTACAAATAGAGTTTGCGACATCACAGATCTCATCAATAACACATTAGGTGCTCTTGTAGGAATATTCATTTATATCTTGTTAAGAAATTAATCGTTTACTTTTTCTCAAAAGACATGGATTCTCCATCTGTTCCAGGAAAAGTCACTTTCATCACTTTCTTTGTGATTTTGTAAGAGACGGATTGTTCACCAATTGTAATAATGCCATCCCCATATGTACATGCTTTTTCTTCTTCATCAGACACCATTGTACATGTACCATCATTTTTTAATTCAAAATATGTATCTTCATCTAACCCACCACTATAAGATTGATAATAATACTTTCCCGCAATACCACTTGATGAGCATCCTGTTAATAAAATTGTAAAGATTACACTATATGCTAATTGTTTTTTCATGATGCAATTATACTACCTCCAATAAATTCACGAATAATCGAATTATTTGTGATACATGAATCATCTTGAATCGGAACAAAGAAATCTAAAAATCTTAATAATCTTTGTGCTTCTGCATATTGTGGTGATTCATATGTAATTTCTTTTAATAATGGTTCAGCATATTTCTTTAATACTGCTAATTCATAAATACACTGACTATTAAAAAACACATCTGCTTCTCCATTATAAGGGAAAATATTCTTTTCTTCACCTTTTCTAACAGAAGGCCAAGATTCAATTGTTTCTGCAGCACTTACATTTCTAGTGCGATGATCACGAACGAGTCTTCTTAACATTCTCGCATCTGTATTCGGAATACGATGATAACGATCAATTGTTAACTGTGTTAAAGGACTAATGTAGATTTTAAACTTTTCATCTTCGTTGATTCCTTTTGTCAATTCCGGATTCAAACCATGAATCCCTTCAATCACAATAATTTGATCATCATTTAATGTTGTTACTCTTTTACCGAATTCTTTCTCTCCCTTAATGAAATTATATTCTGGAAGATCCACTGTTACATGTGATAACAAATGATTCATTTGTTCTGTAAATAGTTCTACATCTACTGCTGATAAAGATTCAAAATCTTTTGTACCATCTGGTTGTATAGGTAAATCTTTTCGATTAATAAAATAATCATCTGTTCCTAAATACAAAGGCTTTACTCCAATGACTCTTAATTGAATACACAACCGCTTCGCAAAAGAGGTTTTACCTGAAGAAGATGGACCCGCAATTAAAACAATTCTCTTCTTCTTTTCTTGAATCATTCTAGCGATATCCGCAATCTTCTTTTCATGTAGTGCTTCACTCAATAAAATCATTTCTTTATAATCATGATTCAAGACTTTATGGTTCAATGTACTGACTTCATTTACACCCATCAAATTTTCCCAACTTTTTTCTTCGGAGAAAGCTTCATACAATAAGTTTTGTTCCATAAACACAGGCACATGTAATGGATCAGATCCTTGTGGAAATTGAAGAATGATCCCTCTTCTATACTCATGTAAATCAAATAAATTCAAATACTTTGTACTTGGTAATAGATACTGATAGAAAAGATGTTGCGTATCATCTAATGTAGCGATTGTTACTTCTTGAATATCATATGCACTTTTCACTATATCACTTTCATAAGGAAAAGAATCATTCTTAGAAAATAGATGTAAAATTTCATCTCTATTTTTCTTCACTTGTAGAATTGGCAAATCCGCTTCTACAAGTTTCTTCATTCTTTCTTTTACTTTTTCAATTAATTCACTTTTTGAAAACTTCGTATGATGAATCGTAGTAAAAACACCTTTAGAAATTGAATTGGCCATATGTACTGTTGTATCATCACCAGAAATATCCTTCACTGCTTTTAAATACAATAACGTCACTGACATTTGATAACTCATCTTTGCGTAAGGATTACGAAGATCATAAAGTTCCACAATAGAATCATCATCAATCTTGTAATTCAATCGTTCATAACGATGATTGATCTTACATGCACAAATCGGGTACGCAAAAGAAAGGTGCTTCATGACCTCTTCACAAGTCACACCTTTCTTATATTCTTTTTGAATTGTTTGTCCATCTGGACATTGAATGATTAATTTCATACAAACACCTACTTGAAGGCAACTGTATTTTTACGTATATGTTTTTGTTGCGTTTCTTTTTTTCCTTCTGGCAATAATCTCATCATAGCGAGTTGAGAATTAAAAGGTATATCTCCAATTTGTTTCTTACAATATCTTCCCGTTTCACTCATATATCTCGCCTTCGTATTATCTTTCAAAGCAAGTTCTAGATATTGATGTATTTTTTCTTTACAAAAACTGTCTAAGATAGGGCAAGCAACTTCTACTCTTCTTTCTGTATTTCTTGTCATAAAGTCTGCGGATGAGATATACATCTTTTCAGAAGTTCCTTTTCCAAAAATATAAATTCTAGAATGTTCTAAGTATCTACCAACAATAGAAGTAATATGAATATTTTCTGTTTTACTTTCGATTCCTGGAATAATACAAGAGATACCTCTGACAATCAAATTAACATTTACGCCCGCACAGGATGCCTGATGTAATTTTACTATGATTTCCTCATCAGTGATAGAGTTTAATTTACAAGTTATCACACCTTCACTACCTTTTTCGATTTCTTGGTCCATTAAATCCAATAAAGTACTCTTCAAGGAAATTGGAGCGACAAGTAGAGTATTATATTTTCCATTCAATTTTCCGATTGCCATATTTGAGAAGAAAGATACTACATCTTTGATAATAGAAGGACGCGCTGTCATATACGCAAGATCTGTATAAGATTTCGCAGTATTTTCATTGAAATTGCCTGTTGCGATCAATGCGACATATTGCGGTTTCGATGAAACAACTTTCGTTATCAAGCATACTTTAGAATGTACTTTATATTTCTCAAACCCATAAATTACATTACACCCTGCATCTTCTAGCTTTTCAGAATAATCAATATTATTTTGTTCATCAAAACGCGCTTTCAATTCAATCAAGACATCTACTTCTTTTCCATTTTCTGCAGCTTGGCATAGATAATCTACTAAACGTGCTCTAGAAGCTAAACGATAGATTGTAATTTTAATAGAAACTGTTTTTGGGTCATTCGCAGCTTCTTTCACAAGTTGTAAAAATGGTTCCATAGATTCATATGGATAATGTAATAAAACATCTTTCTTTTGTATCTGATTAAAGATTGATTGTTTATAGTTTAATTCCGCAGATAACTTCGGTGTATATGGTTGATATGTATTCTTTACTTTTACATCTTCATCTAATAGATTCTCTAGACCAAATACATATTTCATATTCATTGGAGCTTCACAAATAAATAATTCTCTTCTTGTAATTTTCAAATTATTTAATAAATATTGTCGAAATGTACTGGAAAGTTTCTTAGATGTCGTTAACATTGTAACGTTCATCTTTCTTCTTTCCTTTAATACTTTTTCCATCTTCTTACGATAGTCCAAAATATCTTCAAACGCTTCATCATCTGCATCTACATATGCACTTCTTGCGACTGTCAATTTCAATACTTCATTCACCGTACAATCTGAAAAGATAGATGAAATCTGTGACACCAATAAATCTTCTGTATGAACATAACGAAACTTCTTTTTATGTGGTAAAACAATGATTTGGGGTAAAGACTGAGGAACCGCAACAAAACAATAATTTGTTTTTCCTTTTTTCTTCATGCTTGCGGCAACATATGTAATATGATTCTGTAAATTTGGAAATGGATGATGTGTATCTACAATTTGAGGATTAATCAAAGGTGCCACTTTAGATTTATAATACTTCTTCAAAAATTTTATCTCCTCTTTTGTACAATCACTGATTAAAATATCTTCAATTCCAACTTTAGATAATTTCTTTGTCACATCCGCATAAATACGATCTCTTTTCTTGCAACCTCTTTTTGCCGCAGGATAAATTGCTTCCATTTGTTCTGCAGGTGTCATTCCTGATTTATTATCTACTTTTGTAATTTTTGCGCTTTTAAGATCCCATAAAGAACCTACACGCACACGGAAAAACTCTTCTAAATTAGAAGAGTAAAAGTAAACAGACTTCAATCTTTCTAATAATGGAACAGATTCATCTTTCGCTTCATTTAAAACACGATCATTAAAACGCAACCAAGATAATTCTCTATTACATGTATAACCATCTTTATAAACATTCTTTTGCATTCTACTCACCCCTTATACGCATACCCATATATCAATACACCATCTTTGTTAACTTCTTGTAAAAAACCTGTGTTTTCTAATGTTTTTTTGGAAGCTATATTTAGCTCATCAACCTTTGCATATAGTTTTTTTATGTTTTTCGTTTGATATTCTTCTACTAACAATGTCAATGCTTGTCTCATATATCCGTGATGTCTATACTTCTCTTTCAAACGATATCCTAATTCATAGATTCCTTCTTCTTTTTCATAAAGTTGTATGATTCCTATTAGTTCATTATTATATATCCCATAAGTGATATGATTCATTAATTGTTGATATAGAAATTGTGCTTGATTACTTGTTAAAACATAAGAATATAAATCCTTCAAATACGGAATATCTTCTTGTTTTAAAATATGAATCGATATATCTTTAATATGTTGTATTGGCATTGTTCTTGATGCTTATATTATACTGCTTGGAGAAGAAATCTATGAAAAGAATTATTACAATGCAAGATATTTCGTGTATAGGGAAATGTTCATTAACTGTCGCTTTACCAATTCTTTCCACAATGGGCATCGAAACCGCTATATTACCTACAGCTATCTTATCTACACATACAATGTTTAAAGGATTCACATTTCATGATTTGACGAATGAAATACAACCAATCTTAGATCATTGGAAAAAAGAACAATTTCATTTCGACGCAATATATACAGGTTATTTAGGATCTATCGAACAGTTACAAATCGCAAAAAATATGATTGATAAAAAAGATGAAAATTCGATTGTCATTATTGATCCATGTATGGCCGATTCCGGAAAACTATATACAGGATTCACAAATGAATTTGTACAAGGCATGAAGGAGTATTGTTCTAACGCAAATATCATTTGTCCAAATATCACAGAGGCTTACCTTTTACTAAATCAACCATATCAAGAAAACTATACCGAACAAAAAATCCAACAAATGTTGAAACAATTATGTGCATTAGGAAGTAACACTGCAATCATCACAGGTATCTCTTTTAACGAAGATACGATTGGTGCTTATGCATATGATTCAACACAAAATACATATCATTTTTATAAAACAAGAAAAGAACCAGTATCTTTTCATGGAACAGGTGATATATGGGCTTCTACATTAACAGGCGCTTTAATGAATGGTAAAAGTATAGAATCTTCAATAAAAATTGCTTGTGAATATGTAAGAGAGTGTATTCATTTAACACTACAAGAAGAAAATCATAATATTTATGGAACAAACTTTGAACTTGCGATACCATATCTAATTCAATTATTACGAGAAACAAAATAACAGAAGCAGAAAAAACAAAAAAACAATGGTATGGTTCCACCTTTGATGAAGATTTAGTTACGCAACGACTACTCGCAGAAGATTTATGTTTTGAGCTAAACAATATTCGGCAAAAAAACACAGAAAAGACAAATGAAATATTAAAAAAACCACTACTACAAATGGAAGAAAACGTTACTGTTTTATCCCCATTTCTAACAGATTATGGATGTCATTCTAAAATTGGACATTACTGTTTTATTGGCCAATTTGTGGCATGTATACTGCAGTACAACCAACACTTGCCAGAGAAAGAAATCAAGGTTTAGAACGTACGCTTCCAATTATCATTGGAAGTAATGTCATAGCTGTTAGCAGCCCTTGTAAAGTGTTAAGAGAAATTACCGAAAAGACAAAATTCAAAATATTCAATAAATTTTAAGGATTTCCGTAAAACTTTGTGAATAGTATCATGGAGGTCCTTTT
>CAVHRL010000014.1:0-30725 GCA_963638375.1 Lachnospiraceae bacterium | reverse complement strand
CGCTATCATCCACACGGTTGAAACCGTGGGTTTTCTCGCTCACAAGGTTATAATTCTCACGTTCAATGATGCCATGCTTTTGCTTCACCTGCGCAATATAAAGGCTCGACACCTTCATCCCATCGTTGTGCTCTGCCACATACTGCTTGATTTCCTCGTAAGTGGCCTTACTTTCCGCCGACGTGACATCCAATTCATCCATATCTACAGTCACATTCACATGATGCTTCGCTTCGTGAAGTTTGGACAAAAGGCATACCGTCTCGACAAGGTGGTGAAGAAGGAACATATCCACTTGTTTTATGATCTGCTAACCAGAGTCCTGTGAGAACAAACTGAAATTTCTTGTTTCAAACCTTACAGCAATAACTCAGCCGGCAACCGATTTTATAATTTCAGCACCGCTACTACTTCATCATCATCCATTTCGCCATTTTCTGAAAATCCAAATTCAGAATACAGTTTTTTTGCATACATATTTTCGGGCTCATAAGACAAATAGCAATATTGAGCCGGTCCGCAAGGAAACGATCTGACATACTCAAGTGCTAAACGCAGTGCTTCCTTGCCGTAGCCTTTTTTCTGGTATTTTTCATCAATCATGAATCTCCAGATACTGTAATTACCATATGCAATTTGGGGCGGGTTCTCAAAGGAATCATCCACATCATAACCTATCATCAAAAATCCTACAGGTTGCTCGTTATTAAAAATGCCAAAAGGAAAAGCATGTCCATTTCCAGTGATTGAAATATATGCTTCAATAATGCTTAAATCATTCGGTGCAACAAAGTCTTCCTGCTCTTTTGCAACATGCAGTTTTAAAATGTCCCACACATTTTTTGCATTTACTTTTTCAAGTCTTACCACGTTTTACTCCTCCGCATCAATTAAAATTTATCTGCTCAAACCAATTCTACTTCCGAATATGACCCGCAAAGGAATTCTCTGATTCCAACATAGCAGATTCCATTTTCATCCGTCCACGGAACAATCGGTTCTCTCACAACTACTATCTCTTCTATTGATCAGTTTGTTTAAATAGTAGTCTCTCTGAATTTTCATAAATTACTCCAGATAATTTTTGCCGCATGCGGCATTTTTTCTCGCTTGTATGAAATTCATATTCGACTAATCATATAGCAAAGATAATTTTCCTTACCCCGTTACAAAGAAATCCCAGCCATATCAACTTTAATAGAAACCATCTCATCATCGCGCGCCAAGTCCCTAACGAGTAAGACGCACGTCTCCACATGAACAGTCTGTGGGAACATATCACATGGTTGTACTTTTTCTAACTTGTAGTTATTTTCAGTAATGATTTTTACATCACGTGCTAATGTAGCTGGATCACAAGAAACATATACAAGTCTTTCTGGAGCAATTTTCAATATCGCATCAATTGTATCTTTTGATAATCCTTTTCTTGGTGGATCTACAATCATTGCGTCAATATTGATTTTAGAACGTATGATCATTTGTGCACCTTTTGATGCATCTGCATTCACAAATTGTATATTATGTACATCATTTGCTTCAGCGTTGATCTTAGCGTCTTTTATCGCATCCGCAACAATCTCAATTCCATATACTTTCTTCGCTCTTTTAGCACCAATGATACCCATCGTACCTGTTCCACAATATAAATCTAATAGCGTTTCTTTTCCTGTTAATTGTGCGTAATCTAATGCTGTAGAATATAGTACCCTAGTGGCATATGGATTGATTTGAAAGAAGGATCTTGCTGATATTCTAAATTTACATCCTAATAATTCTTCTTCAATGTATGGTTTACCAGCTAATAGAATTTCTTTTCCATCTAAAATAACATTATCATCTCTTCGATTTACGATACATGATAAAGATGTAATTTCATACTTCTTTTGAATATCTTTGATTAATTCATCAGAATGTTCAAATGGCCAATTTCTTACAACAAGACAAACCATGACTTCACCACTTACATGTGCATGTTTGATCAATACATGTCTTATTTGATTTGAACAATGATATTTATCAAATAGATATCTAAAAGAATCTGTTAATTCATTAGATAATTCTGTTTGTACATGACAATTATCATACGCTACAACACGATTTGTATGATTTTGATAAAATCCCATTTCAACTTTTCCTTTGTTGAATTGAACTGGAATTTGAACTTTATTGCGATAATTCCAATGTGGTTCTTCTTTTAATATTGGTAATGGATCGATTTCCATGCCTGCATTCTTTCTAAAACAAGCTTTTACTTTTTCCATTTTGAATTCTCTTTGTGCTTCATCATCCATATGTTGTAATTGACATCCACCACATGGTCTAAAAACAGAACATCTAGGTTCAACTCTATGTTCGGATGGTTTTAAAATACGAACAACTCTTCCGTATCCATAGTTGTTCTTCATTTTTGTAATTCCAATTTCAGCTTCTTCACCAACGATCAAACCAGGCACAAAAATTACTACGCCATCAATGCGTGTAACGCCTGCACCATCATCTGTATATCCTGTACATGTAGCTGTATATATTTCGTTTTTCTTCATTTCCATAATCATCTTTTTTAAAAGGGACCTTAAGTCCCTTATTTTTATTATTCTGCAGATTCTTGTGAAGCTTCTTCACCATCTGTTGGAACATCTTCTCCACCAGAAATTTCTCCACCATTTTCTTGTGCTTCTGCACTCGCACTAGCAGCAGCCTCTCTATCTAAGACATCTTGTCTTAATTGATCCGCTACAGCTTGATCTTTCGCTACAGAAACTGTTTGTTTTTGTGGTTCAGACATATTAGATGTCTTTGTATCGATCACATATACGAAGTTTTCACCTTCCTCACCTGTTTTTTCAGGCTTTGTATATACATGAATTTCTAAATCATATTGCTTCTTTGTATCTGTCTTTGTGAAATAAACAGATGGATCTAATATTGAAGCAACTGTATTATATACTTCATCTGCTTTTGCGTTCGCTGTTTCTTCATTCGCATCATCTGCGATATCTACATATACACGCAATGTAGCAGTTGTCATCGTAACAAACGCGTCATCTTGACCACTTAATCCTTTTACAGCAGTTTCAACTTGATTCATTTGATCTTTTGTAATTGCTGGATCTAAATCACCTTCAAAACGATTTCCAAGAACAGGTGTTCCTGTATCTAAACTAGATGAGAATAATATCCATCCCAATACAACAAATGGAGCCAAAACTAATATCAAACAAACTGTAAATAAAATACCAGTCTTATGTGTTTTTTGTTTTTTCTTAAGAGACTTTGCTGATTCTTTTGTTTTCTTTTGTGTCATTTTTCTTTCTCCACACTACTATTCTAAACTGTTTGAAAGAATTTGACTACTCATCGATTCTCTTCTGCAGTTCTTCTTTAATCAACTTATTAACAATACTACCGTTTGCTTGACCCTTAGATTTCTTCATAACTTGTCCCATCAAGAAACCAAGTGCTTTATTCTTACCATTCTTAAAATCTTCAATTGCTTGTGGATTTTCATCAAGAGCTTCTTTTACCATTGCTTCAATCGCACCAGTATCACTCATTTGTTTCAAACCCTTCTTTTCTGCAACTTCTTCAGGATCTTCTCCATGCATCATTTCATCAACAACTTGTTTTGCCTGTGCATTAGAAATCTTTCCATCTTCAATCATCTTAACAAGTTTCGCTAAACTTTCTGGTTTTAGATCACAGTTTTCAATATCTTTTTCATTTGTATTGAGCCATGCAGATACTTCTGATAACAACCAGTTACATGCAAGTTTTGCGTTATCTGTATACTTCATGACTTCTTCAAAGTATTCACTCATTTCTTTATTAGAAATTAATATCGCAATATCATGATCACTTAAACCATATTCTGCAGAATATCTTTCTTTTCTAGCTTCAGGAAGTTCAGGCATATTATCTTGAATATCCTTGATCCATTCATCTGATAAACGAATTGGGAAAATATTAGGTTCAGGGAAGAACTTATAATCGACGTTGCTTTCTTTTGAACGCATCGCAATCGTAGTACCAGTCTTTTCATCAAATCTTCTTGTTTGTTGAATGACTTTTTCACCAGATTCAATCAATTCTTTCTGACGTTTGATTTCATAATCAACTGCTTTACCAACATGAGAAATAGAGTTGATATTCTTAATTTCACACTTTGTACCTAATACACCACTACCTTTAGGAGAAATAGAAACGTTTGTATCACAACGCATACTACCTTCTTCCATCTTACAATCACTTACACCAATATAGTATAAAGTCTGTCTTAAAGCTTCTACATATGCTTCTGCTTCTTCACCAGAATGCATATCAGGTTCTGATACGATTTCAATTAGTGGTGTACCAGAACGGTTAAAGTCCAACAAAGAGAATTTTGTTAAATGGAACTGTTTCGCAGTATCTTCTTCCATGTGAATTCGATTGATACGAATCTTTTTCTTACCATTTTTTGTATCAATTTCTACATAACCATTTCTTCCAATTGGATGAAATTGTTGTGTAATTTGGAATCCTTTAGGTAAATCAGAATAGTAATAATTTTTACGATCAAATTTCACTAATGGATCAATTGTCAAATGGAACGCAGTACAAGCCATAACTGCTTTTCTAACTGCTTCTTTATTCACTTCTGGTAATGTTCCAGGATGACCTAGATCAATTTCATTGACACAAGTATTTGCCTTACGACCAAATGAAGTTGGAGCACCAGAGAACATCTTTGTATCTGTTTTCAGCTGACAGTGAATCTCAATACCTATCGTTACATCGTATTCCATCTTACTTCACCTCCGCTTTCATATCTTTATATCCTGTGATTTCTTCAATTGCTAGACCAATATTAAACATTTCAGTTTCACACCATGCAGGTGTAGTAATGTTAATACCAATTGGGCAACCTTCTTCAAATCCCATTGGTACAGTCATAGAAGGATAACCAGAGAAGTTACCCATAGCCATATAGTTTTCCGCAATCAAATTCTCATCAGATAATTGATCACTTAATTGATCTTGATCTTCATCTTTATTAATGAATGGTGCAATATTTCCACTTGCTGGAGCTACGATTGCATCATATTCTTTAAAACATTCATCCATTGCATTTACAACGACTCTTCTGACTTTTTGTGCTTTTCTAAAGATTCTTTCTTGGTTTTCTTCAAACAAACCATAAGAACCAATGACAAATCTTCTACGAATCAATGGTCCAAATCCCTTTGTTCTAGAATTTGTCATAATAGCTTCCATATCTTCGCCTTCTTCTCTTACACCAAAACGAATGCCATCTAAATTAGAATCATTAGAAGTTGCTTCACAATTGGCAATGATGAAGTAAGCAGGTAAAATTGCACGCATCATATCATTATCAAAATCATAGACATCTACAATTGCACCCTTTTCTCTTAATTTATCCATCAAATCATTAAAAATCTTAACAGTTTCTGCATTAGAAATATTCTTGATTACATTTCCAATGACCGCAATCTTCTTACCCTTGATATCACTATTCAATAAAGCACTATAATCAGGAACTTCATTGTCAGAAGATGTCATATCTCTTTCATCTCTTCCAGCTAATACTTTTAATGTAACTGCAGCATCTTCAATAGAACGAGTAAAATATCCAACATGATCCAAACTAGAAGCATATTGAATGATTCCATAACGAGAAATTCTGCCATATGTTGGTTTCACACCAACAATACCACAGAAACTTGCAGGCTTACGAACAGAGTCACCTGTATCAGAACCAATTGCCATTGGAACTACCCCACTAGCAACTAAAGCTGCAGATCCTCCACTAGATCCACCAGTCATTCTTCTTAAATCCCATGGATTATATGCAGGTCCAGTAAAACATGTTAAGTTTGTTCCACCCATCGCAAGTTCATCCATAGATGCTTTTGCGATACAAACAGCACCCGCATTTCTTAATTTCGTTACGATTTCAGCATCGTAAATTGGAACATAATTACTTAAAATACGAGAACCTGCAGTCGTACGAATTCCTTTTGTATTAACATTATCTTTAAGTACAATTGGAACGCCTCTAAATGCACCTTCTTCTGGTAATTCTTTTAATTGTTCTGTAGGATCTACAAATGTAATAACTGCATTTAATTTATCTTGTAAAGCTTGTGCTTTTTCATAAGCTTCATTTACACGTTCTTCTACATTTGTTTTATCATTTGCCATTTCTTTAATCATTATTTCACCACCTTAGGAAGCATAAAGTGCCCTTCCAATTTCTTTGTGACATTACTCATTGCTTCATCTTGTGTAATCACATTAGATGTCACATCTTCTCTCAAGAATGTCGTTGCTTGTTCAAATGGATACACCATTTCTTCAACACCATCTGTATTCACTGCATCTAATAAATGCATCTGTGATTCTAATGTACTAAATTCTTGAACAATGCTATCAGCTTCTTCATCTGAAAGATCAAACATCAAATGATGTGCTAATGTTCTAAAATATTCTCTATCCTTTTTTTCTTCCATAATTTATACCTTCTTCAACAAGTAACAATTTTACAGTTTTAAGCGCATATTTTCAACATATGACAATGACTTAATATCGTTTTATATAGCTACTTTTAACAATTTGCGTCATAATATTTAAAAAGCAACATATTATGACAACATTCGCAATCATTGATAATGAAAAAGAAGATCTTGTTAGGTTTTCTTCTATCTTAAGAAAGATTGATTCTGCATTTCAAGTTCATGAATACCAAAGTATTGAATCTTTCATTCTCTCAAAAACAAAATGTAATTTTCTACTTTTAGATATTGAATTAGATGAAGAAGATGGAATACATCAATTATCTTCCTGCCTAAGCCAAACAAAATATGTTATTTATATTTCATTCGTAAAAGAACGTATGCAAGAAGCTTTTTCTAAAAATGTTATTGGTTTTATTTTAAAACAAGATAACAATGAAGTTATTTTGAACTCTTTAAAAAATATTATTCAAAATCACATAGAAAAATATATTTCTTTAAAAACAGATTCTGAATTTCATAATTTTCCTTTTTCTTCTATTTACTAAATCGCGAAAGAAAATAGAAAGATATTTGTTTATTTAAACAATAAAATCATTCGTGTCTATAATACAAATCTCAAAGAAATTTATACGCAAATGAAAGATTATATGATCTGGATTGATCGTTCTATTATGGTCAATCACTTACACATTACTTCCTTTCAAAAATAAGACTTTATTCTAAAAGAAATGAAAGAAAGAGAGCTTCTGTTAAAACTTTCAAAAGATCAATATGATTTTGCTTGTAAAAAAGAAGATGAACTTTCCAAATATAAACATGATACCTTACATCAATGGCATACTTTGCATGAATTCCTAGAAAACCATGAAATAGAAAAAGCTAAAGAATATTTAGAATCTCTAACAAATGATTTAAATTACGAACATTCGATGCATTACTCCACTAATATTCATATGGATGCTTTGTTGCGATATAAAGTCCAGCAATATTTAGATGTTCACTTTGAAATCAAGATGTATATTCAAAAAGATAATTGTGATGCTTTAATTGACTTCTGCCTTCTTTTATCTCATTTAATTGATTATTGTAAAAAAATCATTGATGAAAAGAAATTATCAAAACAACTGACAATTCATTGTTTACAAAAAGAAAAACAAATCTCACTAGAAATTTCAACTAACTCTTTTACCAAAACAAATACAGATTCTTTACCGGAATCAATAAAGGAAATAATACGAAAAAATCAAGGAACAATACAAGAAATGATGGATAACAAATATCGAATCCAAGCATCTTTTAGTGTAAAATAAATACATGACAAAAGAATTGGAAATCAAAACAATTGGTTGCCCATTTCGAAAGAAGAATAAATTATGTACATCTGAAATACGTTTGTTTAAACCATTACCTTTAGATGTACAAGAATACTTAGTCAATAATTCTGAACATGTACAATATTCAAAAGGAAAGATATTAGCACATGAAGGAGATCAAATTGATGCAGTATTAATCATTCGTCATGGGCGTATCAAAACCTGTAGATACGATGTAAATGGAGATGAATATATCATGGATATCCTTCATGAAGGACAAGCAATCTGGCATGATATGTTTTTGAATGACTACAAATATCATTATGATATTGTTACATTAACAGATGTCATGATTTGTAAGATCAAACGTTCAGATTTCATGCATCTATTAAGTAAATATCCAAATGCTGCGATGTCATTGATTGCGATGCTTTCTACAGAATTACAAGAAGCCAAAGAAAAGACGCAACTACTTTCTATTCGTCAACCACTCATTCGTTTGGCAGGTTTCTTATTAAATAAAGATAAAACTTGTACAAACCATGAGATTCATATGAAGTTAGATGATATTGCCGCATCTATTGGTTTACGTGCTGAAACGGTTTCTCGTTGTATTTCTAAATTAGAGAAAAAGAATTTGATTGTTCGTTTAGGACAAGGGCACTTGAAAGTAACGAATCGAAACGAATTGATTGCGTTATATAATTCAGAAAAATCCGAAATTTGATTATAATCAAGGAATTACTCTTTCTATAAGAGTAATTTATTTTTTAGATAGTTAAAAACTATCAAGAAAGGAACCATATGACACTCGCAAATGTACATTCTATTGAAACTTTTGGATCTGTTGATGGTCCTGGATTACGCTATATTTTATTTTTAAAAGGTTGTCACTTACGCTGTGCTTTTTGCCATAACGCAGATACTTGGGATACGCAATCTGATGATCAAAGAAGTGTTGAACAGATCCTAAACCACGCAGAAAGATATCGTAGTTATTGGGGAAAAGATGGAGGTATTACTGTCAGTGGTGGTGAACCTCTTCTACAAATAGATTTTTTATTAGAATTATTTAAAGAAGCGAAGAAAAGAAATATCAATACATGTATTGATACAGCTGGTGAACCATTTACATTTGAAAAAGATTGGTTTGATAAGTTTGAAGAGTTGATGCAGTATACAGATATCTTGTTAGTGGATATCAAACATATTGATGAAAAGAAACATATCAAACTTACTGGAAAGACAAACAAAAACATCCTACAAATGTTTCAATATCTTTCTCAAATCAATAAACCAATTTGGATTCGACAAGTCTTGGTGCCTGGTTGGACAGATGATATCAACGACTTAAAGAAAACAAGGGAATTCATTGAAACATTACAAAATGTGAAAAAAATTGAGATTCTTCCATATCACAATATGGGTGCATATAAATGGGAAAAACTTGGAATGAAATATCCATTAGAAAATGTAGATGGTCCAAGTGCAGAATCCATTGAAACTGCTGAAAAAGTTTTAAACGGAGAAATTCGTTAAATAGAAAGAAAGGATTATATTATGAAACAAGAATGGAGAAGTTTTAAAGGTGGTCATTGGGTAGATGACATCAACGTACGTGATTTTATTCAAAACAACTATACACAGTACGAAGGTGATGAATCATTCTTAGCTGATGCTACTGAAGCAACAAACACGCTTTGGGACAAAGTACAAGCTTTGCAGAAAGAAGAGCGTGCAAAAGGAGGCGTTTTAGAATGTGAAACTGAAGTCGTTTCTTCTTTAACAGCCTATGGTCCTGGATACATTGATCCAGAAACAAAAGATCTAGAAAAGATCGTTGGTTTACAAACAGATAAACCACTGAAACGTGCATTCATGCCTTATGGTGGTATTAAAATGGCACAACAAGCTGCTGAAACTTATGGATATAAGATCAATGAAAAATATGACAAGATCTTCAATGAATATCATAAGACACATAACCAAGCAGTATTTGATGCTTATACACCAGAAATGAAGGCAGCTAGACATTCTCATATCGTTACTGGTCTTCCTGATACTTACGGTAGAGGTAGAATCGTTGGTGACTACAGAAGAGTTGCATTGTATGGTATCGATCGTTTGATTGAAGGTAAACAAAATGACATGGCTTATTGTGGTCATGGTGATATGACTGATGATATCATTCGTCAAAGAGAAGAAATCGCTGAACAAATTCGTGCATTAAAAGGCATGAAAGAAATGGCTAAGATCTATGGATATGATATTTCTAAGCCAGCTCAAAACGCTCATGAAGCAATTCAATGGTTATACTTTGGATACTTAGCAGCAATTAAAACACAAAATGGTGCTGCGATGTCTGTTGGTAGAGTTTCTACTTTCTTAGATATCTATATTGAAAGAGATCTTCAAGAAGGAACGATCACTGAAAAAGAAGCACAAGAAATGATTGACCACTTAACAATGAAGTTCCGTATGGTCAAGTTCGCAAGAATTCCTTCTTACAACCAGCTATTCTCTGGTGACCCAGTTTGGGCAACACTTGAAGTTGGTGGTCTAGGACAAGATGGAAGACACATGGTTACAAAGAATGACTATCGTTTCTTACATACATTAGAAAACATGGGACCTTCTCCAGAACCAAACTTAACAGTTTTATATTCTAAGAGATTACCAGATAACTTCCGTACATATGCTGCTAAGATTTCTGTATCTACAAGTAGTATCCAATACGAAAATGATGATGTTATGAGACCTATCTGGGGCGATGATTATAGCATTTGTTGTTGTGTATCCGCTACTGAAACTGGTAAAGAAATGCAGTTCTTCGGTGCTCGTGCAAACTTAGCTAAGTGCTTACTATATGCTATCAATGGTGGTAAAGATGAAAAGTTCTTAGATAAACAAGGCAATCATATGCAAGTAGGTCCAGAACTAGCTCCTATCACTTCTGAATATCTTGATTATGATGAAGTTATGCATAAGTATGATCTCATGATGGATTGGTTAGCAGGTTTATATGTAAATATCTTAAATCTCATCCAATACATGCATGATAAATACTATTATGAAGCTGCAGAAATGGCATTGATTGATACAAATGTTAGAAGAACATTCGCAACTGGTATTGCTGGATTCTCACATGTAGTAGACTCATTAAGTGCTATCAAGTACGCTAAAGTTAAGACAGTTCGTGATGAATCTGGTTTAGTAACAGATTATATCGTTGAAGGTGATTTCCCTCGTTATGGTAACGATGATGAAAGAGCTGATGATATTGCGGTATGGTTACTCAAAGAATTCATGCATAAGATTGAAAAATATCATACATACAGAGATTCTGAACCAACAACATCTATCTTAACAATTACATCTAATGTAGTTTATGGTAAGGCTACAGGTGCTTTACCAGATGGTAGAGAAGCATACGCTCCATTCTCACCTGGTGCTAACCCAGCATACGGCGCAGAAAAGAATGGCTTACTAGCATCTCTCAACTCTGTTGCGAAAGTTCCATATGAATATGCATTAGATGGTATCTCTAATACACAAACAATTTCTCCAAGTGCTTTAGGTCATACAGATGATGAGCGCAAGAAACAATTGGTAAATGTTTTAGATGGATACTTCTCTCAAGGTGCACACCACCTCAATGTCAATGTATTTGGTATTGATAAGTTGAAGGACGCTATGGAACATCCTGAAAAACCAGAATACGCTAACTTCACAATCCGTGTATCTGGATACGCTGTTAAGTTCATCGACCTAACTCGTGAACAACAATTAGACGTTATCGCAAGAAACGCACACGAAACTTTATAATAAATCGAACTAGGGAAACCTAGTTCTTTTTTTGAACTCTGTTGCATTTAGATTGTAAATTCGGAGGACAAAAAAAGCTTCTGAATTACTCAGAGCTTCTTCTTTTCATGCATATATTTCATTATATTTGGAACAATGATCATAACATAGATTGCCATACCAGCGTATTCTACAAATTGACCAATTGCACCACCTAAACTTTGTTTGATTATTGGATAAATTACTGTAATCCAAATACATAATGGAATTAACGCAAATACGCCAATGATAAAACGATCTTTCCATTGCATTTTTTCAAAATCAAATCCTTTTCTTTCAAAGAAACGGCAAATACTATAAACACTCACAAATCCTAATCCTTGAAATGAATCAGCTTTCATTTTATTTGGATCAACTAATAAACTTCCATCTTCTAAATATTTCAAAGGATAAGATTTCAATTGATAATATGCACATAAAGCAACACATAATAAAATGCCACCAAGCATAACGATCTTATCTCTAGAAGGATCTTTATCTGTCCAATCTTCAATCTTATTTGCGATAAATATCATAAGTGCTGTTGCCAGAAAACCTACAATGACATCTTGTGGAGTATGAACTCCTAGATAGTTTCTAGAAAACATTACAGTTAACATAAAGATCCAAAAAAGAATTGCGATTAGTTTTTTTCCATGTTTTTGAAACCACATTCCTGTATTTCCAAAGATACTTGTTGCCCATGTACTATGTCCACTTGGAAATGAATAACCTGTAGCTGAAACTTTAGAATCCCCATATGGAAGGACTCTTGTATCTCTGATCCAAGGTCTATAGACGCAGAAAGTTAATTTTAAGAATCCGTTTATCAGTAATCCTAATCCAAATCCAGATAGAATTTTCTTTCCACCCTTTCTATCAAACGCCCAATAAATCATACAAATGATTGCGAATGCCCAAAAGCTTACCGCAAATTCACTTGCCCATAAAAGAAACGGAGCTAAGAAAGCACCAACTCCATTTCTAAAATTTTGTAAAAACAATAAATAATCAATATCCATTTTCATTCTCCAAATCTTTCTATAAACTCATCTTCCGAAATAATCGGAATATCCAAAGACTTTGCCTTTGTATTTTTACTACTTGTACTTGTCACATCATTATTGATCAAATAGTTTGTACTCTTAGAAACAGAACCTGTCACTTTACCACCATGTGCTTCAATATATGCTTTTAGTTCATTACGATTCTGATAATGATGTACATCACCTGTCACAACAAATGTTAATCCTTTACATTTATCATCTACAGCTTCCGTAGCAGTCTTTTGTATATTTAAATATTGTATTAAATCTTTGTAATCAATCACATTTTGTTCATTATGAAACCATCTTACAAATGCAGAACTCTTTTCTGTTCCAATTCCATCAATGATAGAAAAACAGGATTCATCATCTGTAGTAGATGCTTCTTGAATCAATGAATCAATATCTTTTGCGTTTAATAGCTTTCTTGCGACATCAACACCAACTAACGGAATATTTAACGCATAGATAAGTTTAATATCATCAATTGTTTTCGCTTTATGAATTGAGGAAACAATATTATCAGCACTCTTATCCCCAAATCCATCTAACTGCGCAATTTCATCACGATGATTTATCAAACGATAAATATCACCATTATTATGAATCCATCCTTCATTAATAAATCTAGATAAAGTTGCTTCAGAAATACCATCAATATCTGCACCACCCTTAGATACAAATCTTGTAAACTTCTTTAATTTCTTTGCGGCACAATCTGGATTTGTACATTTCAATGTTTTCGTACCAGAATTTTCGCTAATCTGAATCTTTGTTGGTGAACCACAAACAGGACATGTTTCAGGTATATGTAACTGTCCTTCTATCTTAGAAACATGAATGATCTTAGGAATGATCTTGTTTGCCTTGATAACAGACAAAACAGTTCCTTTATCTCCAATGCCTAATCTTTCACACTCTGAGATATTACAAAGAGATGCTCTTTTCACTGTTGTACCTTCAAGTTCTACCGGATCAAATACTGCCACAGGTGTAATCGTAGAAGCCGCACAAGACCATTCAATATGATCCAATTTACTATCAACAGATTCATCGGCCCATTTAAACGCATACCCAGCTCTTGTTGCGTGATGCCCAGTAATTGAACCTCCTGCAGCGTAAACAATATCATCATAGGCAATGACTAAACCATCTACAGGATATGGGTTTTCATTATCCGTAACTTTCTTTGTCCATTTTTGTATCGTTGCGTTGATATTTTCATAGGAAGGATCTTCAATCTTTTCATGATCTACAATCACAAATCCATTATCTTCCAAGAATGACATTTGATCGCCCCAGGAAGAAAATGTTTGATCTGTATGAACTAAAGTAAAAGGAATCCAATGAATCTTTCTTTTTTTGATTTCATCTAAATCTTTCAATGTCAAAGAACCTGACGCAAGATTTCTTGGATTTGCGTAATCTTCTCCAGATTCTAATACAAATTGATTGAAATCATCATAAGAAATAATTGCTTCACCACGAATTACCAAATGTCCTTTTTCTGATATCGTTTTTGGAATTCCAATCAAAGAAGAAGCAACATGCGTGATATTTGTACCAATGTGACCATCTCCACGCGTTACGACTTTTGTGAGTTTTCCACCATCATAAGTAACGACTAATGTTAATCCATCCAATTTCCATGATAACCAAATTGGTTTTCCACTTGCCCACTTTACAAGATCTTCTACTTTTTTTGTCTTGGCTAAAGATAATGCTGAAAATTCATGTGCTTCTTTTTCACCTTGTGTATTATCGGCAGATACATGAATCGTTGGAGAATTCTCTAATACCGTTCCTGATGCTTCTTCTAATTTTTTAAGTTCATCAAACTTGGCATCCCATTCATAGTCTGTCAATATTTCTGCTTGTCCATTGTAATAAGCATTACTTGCCTCATTCAATTGTTCAACAAGTTGTTTCATTCTTTCTAAATCATTCATGTTATTCACCTTTTTTCTTTAAGCCAGGAAATATCGCAATCTTTTTGATTCCGTATGGATAAGAAAACGCAATATCTAACATCTCTCTCTTTGCCTTGATAACAACACCTTCTCCAAACTTAGGATGAATAACAATATCATCTTTCTTAAATTTAGTTTTAGATGGTTTTGGTTGTTCCACATGAATTGGTGAAGGTATTTCATCTGCTTCATCTTGAAAACTCATAAAATCCGCAAAACTATTTTTAAATGTCTTTGTAGGATTTGAAGCTGTTATTACACCACGTTGATTAAAACTTCCTGCAGCTTCTACCATGTAGTCTTGATTCATTTCTTTAATAAAGCGACTAGTTCTTCTTTGACCTTGAATAATAAATGAAAAACCACCTGCTTCACATACATACAAATGATTCATAGCACGTGTAAACGCAACATACGCAAGTCTTCTTTCTTCTTCCATGCCATGTCTAGAATCATCTACAGAACGTGCATTTGGGAAAATACCTTCATTCAAATCTGTAACAAAAACAGTATCAAATTCCAATCCCTTTGCGGCATGTACTGTCATTAACTGAACGCATTCTGTAATTTGTCCATTTTCTCTATCTGTATATAACGCAATATTTTGTAAATATTCATCTAAATGTAAATCTGGATTATTATTTGTGAAGGATTGTAGATCTTCTTGTAAAGCTTTTAAGTTCAAAAGTCTTTCATCCTTTTTCTCTTCATCTGCTTCACACATTGCCTTGACACCACTTTCTTCTACGATCTTTTCTAATAGTTTGTCTAATGGCATCTCATTGTTTTGTTCAATTTGTTTCCATCTTTCAACCATCGAAACAAATTCTTCAATTGTCTTCTTCACTTTTCCAGAAAAAATCTCATTTTTCTTTAACACTTCATACATCGTTGTGTTATTTCTACGTGCTTCTTCAACGATATTATCCATTGTTTTTCCACCAATACCACGCTTTGGTCGATTCAATATCCTTTGTAAAGCTAAATCATCATTTGTGACAACCATTCTTAAATAACACAATGCATCTTTTACTTCCATTCTTTCATAGAATCGAATACCACCATAAATGATATAAGGAATTCTTAAATCAATCATAGATTTTTCAAGACCCCTAGAAAGATAATTAGAACGATATAAAATCGCAATATCAGAATACTTCTTTCCATCATTATGAAGTCTTTGAATTTCACCTGCAATCCATGCATCTTCATATTCTTCACTTTCCGCACCAAAATGAATTACTTTATCTTCATTCTTCTTTGATGTAAAAAGTTCCTTCTTTAATCGATTTTGGTTATTTTGAATGACACTATTAGATACACTTAAAATAGCTTCTGTAGATCGATAGTTTTCATTCAACATAATTGTTTTAGCGTTTGGAAAGTCTTTTTCAAAATGCATAATGATATCTACATTCGCACCACGCCATGTATAAATTGTCTGATCAGGATCACCAACAACATATAAAGAAGTATTCTTTCCTGTTAAATAACGAATTAACTTATATTGTAAGTTATCAATATCCTGAAACTCATCTACTAAAACATATTCAAATCTTCTTTGCCACTTTTCTACAATAGATGGATATTGAGAAAATAAAGTGACTGTTTTCAAAATCAAATCATCAAAATCTAACGCAAACATTGCCTTCTGACGATTTATGTAATATTCATAGATTTTTGCCTTATCTGTATCATCTGTAAAATTACCAGCCATCTTTTTCGCAGCTTCAACACTAATTTGAGCTGTCTTATTGTTTGAAATATAGCCAACAACTTCACCAGGTGTTAATTTAGAATCTTGCAAATTCAATTGTTTGATAGCTTCTTTCACAACTGATTTTTGATCATCAGCATCCATGATCGTAAAGTTTTTAGGATAGCCTAAAACAGAAATATCTTCTCTTAAAATGCGCACGCAAAGAGAATGGATCGTAGAGATCCATCTAGGTTCATTCCCCTCTTCTAACATTTTTGAAAGACGTTCTTTCATTTCATTTGCGGCTTTGTTTGTAAAAGTGATAGCTAAAATCTTATAAGGACGTACATCTTCATCTTCAATCAAATGTACGATTCTCATTGTTAGAACTCTTGTTTTTCCTGAACCAGCTCCCGCAATGATCCTTAAATATTGATCATCTGATAAAACTGCTTCTTTTTGATTTGTATTTAATAATGTTGTATCAATCATTGTATTTCTCCAAGTCCAAAATATTATACCAAAGAATTAGAAGCAAGATGGTATGTTATAATAGCACCGAGGTAAAAAAGATGATATTAAAAGCTGATCAATGGAAAGATTATTCCTGTTTAGATGCAGGAAATGGTGAAAAATTAGAACAATGGAAAGGGATCGTTTTAAGAAGACCTGATCCACAAGCAATTTGGCCAATGCATGAAAATAAAGATTGGAAGAAAGCTGATGCGGTTTATCACAGAAGTAACAAAGGTGGAGGACAATGGGAATACAAAAAAAGATTGCCAGAATCTTGGACAATCAACTATCGTAATTTAACGTTTAAAGTTTCTCCTACTGGTTTTAAACATACTGGCATTTTCCCAGAACAAGCAGTCAATTGGGATTGGATGCATGACTTGATTGCTTCTCATAAGGACGAAGAAATTCGTGTATTAAATCTATTTGGTTATACAGGATGTGCAACAATGGCCTGTTCCGAAGCTGGAGCGAGTGAAGTAGTGCATGTTGATGCTTCTAAAGGAATGGTACAATGGGCAAAAGAAAATCGAGATCTTTCTCATTTAGAAAGTAATAAAATTCGTTTTATTGTAGATGATTGTTTAAAATTTGTTGAAAGAGAAAAAAGAAGAGGTCACACATACCATGGGATTTTAATGGATCCTCCAAGTTACGGTAGAGGCCCAAATGGCGAAATGTGGAAGTTCGAAAAAGAAATCACTGGTTTGATCAAAGCTTGTTTAGAAATATTAGATGAAAATGCATTATTCTTTTTGATCAATAGTTATACAACAGGTTTTTCTTCTATCGTATTAGAAGATTTAATGAAAACTATGATATTACCAGAACATCCAAATGGAACGATATCTTGTGGAGAAGTCGCAATTCCATTACAAAATAGAGATTTATTATTACCTTGTGGAATATATGGAAGATGGGAAAGAAAATGATCAATGTTCTTTATGAAGATAATCATATTCTTTGTGTAGAAAAACCCGTAAATGTACCTGTACAAGAAGATGATAGCCATGATTTAGATCTATTGACGATGTGCAAAAACTATCTCAAAGAGAAATACAACAAACCAGGAAATGTTTATCTTGGGCTTGTCCATCGCTTAGATCGCCCAGTTGGTGGAGTCATGATATTTGCGAAGACTTCCAAAGCTGCTTCTCGTTTAAGTGACGCTGTACGTACACGTGCAATTCAAAAGGAATATCTAGCGATATTAGATGGTATAACAAGTGGATCTCATACATTAACAGATTATTTAAAAAAAGATAGTAAAAAAAATCGAGTATTTGTTACAAATGAAAAAGAAGGAAAAAAATCTGTTTTGGATTATGATGTTTTAGATCAAAGAGATAACAAAACACTTGTTCATATTCTTTTACATACAGGGCGCTCCCATCAGATTCGCGTACAATTTTCCAGTAGAAATCTACCACTTGTATATGATCAAAGATACAATCCACATACAAAAAAAGGACAAATTGCCTTATATGCATATCGTTTAACATTCATACATCCTGTCAAAAAAGAACAGATGTGTATTACGTGTTTTCCTCCAAACAAGGATCCTTGGAATCTATTTGAGGTCAAAAAATGCCTAAGCAAGTAAAGAAAAGAAAAAGACATATTCGTAAAAGTTTGATTGTTGTTCTTGTGATTGCCATAGTAGCAGTCTTTTCAGCGTGGTATATTCCAAAATACATTGAAGATAACAATCTCAAGAAACTTGGATATTCTTCTGAAACGATTGAAATCATCAAAGAGAAAAATCTTACGAATACAATACTGAGTAATCAGTACTATTCCAAATATCTAGAACGATCTCTTCAAGATAACACATTGAATAAGTCTTATATTTCTTTATACGCTGCAATCACTACAGATAGAACATTGACTGATACTGATCTTCTTTTATACAACAGATTAATGGATAAAGGATATGAAGAAGATCAATTACAGAATCTCTTCAACAATCTTTCCTTCTATGAATTAACACCATTATTAGTATTTGATTATCAATGGGATGAAAATCCATATATTGAAGATTGCGAAAATCATAGAGATACAAATTCAGAATCTTCATTCACATTATCAGATTCCTATTATCAACTTTATAAATTACAAAAGGAAATCACTGATCCATCAAATACAAATACACTTGTGAATAGCACATACGGTTTAACATCTGATTATGTTCCAAATAATCTAACTGATGTAAATACACAATACGCTGTAACAGGTGTTCAACTCGTTGATGAAGTTCAACAAGCATTTATTGAATTATCAATGAGTGGCATGCAGGAAGGTCATTATTTCTTCGCTACGACTGGTTATAACAGCTATCAGGCACAAGAAAGTGCATATAATAGCTTACTTTCTAGGATGAGTGAATCAGAAGCAGATCAAGTTGGTATTCGTGCAGGCCATTCTGAACACCAATTAGGACTTGCGGTAAACGTTGCCGCAACTTATGAAACTTCTGTCGCATTTGATCAAACACAAACATATCAATGGTTATTAGAACATTGTAATGAATATGGATTCATCCAAAGATATCCTGCCTCTAAAACATCTATTACTGGCGTAGAAGGAGAACTTGATCATCTCCGCTATGTAGGAAAAGAACTCGCAGAAAAAATCACAGCTTCTAATCTTACGTATGATGAATATTACGCTTTATACCTTGCAGAATGGGATGAACAAGATTGTATTCCTTCGCAAAAGTTATTAGATAAAATTGATAATTATCAAGTTCAATGAATTACCCCCGCCTGACCCTCTGATGCAAGTCAGACGGGTTTTATTTATACTAAACTCTCATTTCCTTCAATTAATAGAATATCTTTACTTTTCAGTTTAATTAGTTCATCAGTAAAGCCACATGCGCTAGCTAATAAATATATGACTTGTTGGCCTTCTTTAACAATAAAACTTGCTTTATATTTCAAATTATCTAGTTCTTTGATTCCTATCTTTTTATTTCGATATTTACATTCTCCTAAAACTAAATTATTTCCATTTATTCCAACTACATCAATTTCACTTTCACACCAATTTCCATTAAGATAAATATTTCCCCACCATTTACCGATATCTATTGGCATGAATGGTAGCTTATTCAAAAGAGCTAGTTGATACAAACTATTTCTAATGATTTCTTCATAAATAAAGCCAAGATACTCATTATACTGCTCATTTAAAATATATGACTTTGCTTTTTCTTCTAAGCTAACAATCAAAGATATATTAGGTTCAATGAATGTGTATGCAAATCTAAAATATAAATCTGAAATATGATATCTTCTGTCTTTTTTGTTATTTAATGGATTATTAACAATCTCGATAATATTTAATTCTTCAAGTTTATTTAAATATGAATAAATTGCACGATGATCTATTTTAGTAAATGAAGCTATATCACTTGCTTTCTTATCGCTACTACCTAGATATCTTAGAATTACATTGTAAGTAGTAGAATCTTTAAATTCTTGATTCAAATAATTACTGCTTTCTAAAAATAAACGTCCATTACGATTAAAATAGAGATGATTTATTGCGGATGATACATCTTTATATTCTTTAAACAGCATAACATATTGTGCTACTCCACCTGTCATAGCATAAACATTCATTGCATCTTTTTCATTATTAAAGAGAGCTTTTACTTCATTATAGCTAAAAGGCATTAAAGATATAATCTCATCAAATCTTCCGTATAGTGGCGAATTACTATCTTCTATTTGCCCTTTCATAAATGATCTGTTTGAACCTAATAAAATAAGTTTTACATTTTCATTTAAGCAATGATCAATTATATATTGAAACTCAATACTAATATCTGGATTCTTTTTCGCTAAAAAAGGAAATTCATCAATTACTACTACTTTTTTATCTTTATTAATATAAGTAAAAACATCTTTAAACGAATTCAACGAATCTAATATTGAATCATCGTTACCTCTTTTGAGTATATTCCTAAAATCATGAAGACATGTTTCATAATCAAAACTACTAACTTGATAATAGTATGCAATATTTTCTATATTACTTATTGCATTTAAAATGAGTTCTGTTTTACCAGTTCTTCTTCTCCCATATATCGCTAATGCTTTTTTGTTTTCACTAGCAATAAAATCTTCAATCATTTTTATTTCTTTCTCTCTAAAATAAAATTGTTTCATTATCATCACCCAGATTCATTATATCATATTTAAATATGACATATCTAAAACTGTCATATTTAAATATGATATCGCAACAATTAAAACTAGTTGAAACTCATATCACATATCCTTAACTGCAAAAAATATGTAAAAAAGATCTCATAGAATCAAATTCTACAAGATCTTTTCATTAGTCATTCATTAATTCCATTGCTTGTTTGAGAGTACCAGCACCATCCATCATGCCATAGGTTCTCATATCAATTGCCGCAATTGGTTTTCCAGGATATTTCTTTTTCAATGCATCTAAGTTAAAACGAATCTGTGGTCCTAACAAAATACAGTCTGCATCTGGTGCATACTTTTCTTCTGAACCATAACCATACGCATTGATATCATAGTCCTTTCCTAGTTTTGCGGCAGATTCTCTCATCTTATTTACTAATAAAGATGTAGACATTCCACCAGCACAAAATAATACAATTTTCTTCATAATGTTCTCCTAAATTCTATACAAATACTATACAACAGAATCATAGAAGCTAACAATCGATTCTTCGATGTTTAAAAATGATTTGTAGATGTATAAAATTTATACATTTGTAATTGGTTTTCTATCACCTTTTGAATTATGTTGTTTTTCTCTTCTTCTTTTGAGTTCTTCTTCAATATCTTCTAATGTAATTCCTTTTTCTACCATAAGAACTAACACATGAAATAAAAGATCATTGATTTCTCCAACTAGTTCTTCTTTGGATTGAGAAAGTGACGCAATCACGACTTCTGTACTTTCCTCTCCCACTTTCTTTAATATCTTATCTAAACCTTTTTCATAAAGATACGTTGTATAACTACCTTCTTCTGGATGTAGTTTACGATCTAATGCATTTTGATATTCTTTTTCAATTTCACTCATTGATTTCTTCTCCATTTTCATTTCTATAAAAACAACTATAGTGACCTGTATGACATGCAGCACCCACCTGTTCTACAAACAAAAGAATTGTATCTTCATCACAATCAATACGTATTTCTTTTACATGTTGATAATGACCACTTGTTTCTCCTTTTACCCATAATTGTTGACGACTTCTAGAATAATATGTTGCCAACTTTGTATCCAATGTTTTCTGATAGCTTTCTTCATTCATGTACGCTAACATAAGCACTTCTTTAGTATGTACATCTTGTACCACAACTGGTAATAGACCATTCCCCTTATTAAAGTTTAGTTGCATCATATCGTACATTCACTCCTTTTTGGTTCAAATATTCTTTTACTTGTGTAACTGTTAATTCCCCATAATGAAATAAAGAAGCCGCAAGTGCTGCATCTGCTGCATCTTCACGAAAAACTTCATAGAAATGCTCTAAAGATCCACATCCACCTGAAGCAATCACTGGAACTTGTACATTCTTTTTCACTGCTTGTAAGAAAGGAATATCAAACCCATTCTTTGTGCCATCAGCGTCCATACTCGTTAATAGAATTTCACCAGCACCTTTTGATACACAATCTTTCACCCAATCAATTGCGTCAATTCCAGTATCAATTCTTCCACCATTGATTACTACATTCCATCCAGATCCATCTGCTCTTTTTCTTCCGTCAATTGCGATAACGACACATTGATCTCCAAACTTTTCACTACACTCACCAATTAAATCTGGATTTTTTACAGCTGCAGAATTCAAAGAACATTTATCTGCACCTGCCCTTAAGATTTTCTTCATATCTTCACTACTGCGAATTCCACCACCAACAGTAAATGGAATAAAAATATTCTTTGCGACAGACTCAACCATTTGAACCGTTGTATCACGATTCTCATTTGTCGCAGTAATATCTAAGAAAACAAGTTCATCTGCACCATCTCGATAATATTTTTTCGCACATTCCACCGGATCACCTACTTCTTGTAATCCAACAAAATGTACTCCTTTTACGACTTTTCCATCTTTCACATCTAAACACGGAATAATTCTTTTTGAAATCATAGTTCACCTTCTTGAATTGCTGCTTTTAAATCTAATGTTTCAGAATAAATCGCCTTACCAGTAATACATCCAAATAAATTCATATCTCTTAATTGTTTAATATGAGAAAGATCTTTAATACCACCAGAGGCAATGATTTTCATTGAAGTAGCATCTTTTAATGTTTGTAACATTTCTACATTTGGTCCCATTAAAGTTCCATCTTTTGAAATATCTGTAAATATGATTTCTGATACTCCAATTTCTTCTAATTGTTTCGCAAAATCCAAATATGATATTTCAGATGCTTTTAACCATCCTTCTACCATGACATATCCATTCTTACAATCCATTCCAACAATGATACGATCTTTATATTTTTGAATTGCTTGTTTTAAAAATGTTTGATCTTGAATCGCACTTGTTCCTAAGATTACTTTAGAAACGCCATGATTCAAATAGAAATCAACATCTGCCATATTACGGATGCCACCACCAACTTCAACAGGAGCTTTCACATTTTGGCAAACTTCTACAATATATTCATGATTGATTCTTTTTCCTTGTTTTGCCCCATCCAAATCAATCATATGAATTCTCTTCGCACCTGCTTTTTCAAACGCAATGGCAGTATCGAAAATAGATTCTGCCACTTGTTGGCTCTTTGCGTAATCCCCTTGATAAAGTCTGACTGGTTTTCCATTGATAATATCGATTGCTGGTATAATGATCATACAAAATCCTCCACAAAATATTTCAATAATTTCAATCCTTGTTCTCCACTCTTTTCTGGATGAAATTGTGTACCAATAACATTACCTTTTTGTACAATGCCTGCCACTTTCGTTTCACCATATTCTGAGTAAGCAATCAGATTAGAAGCATATTTCACTTCCGCATAATAAGAATGTACATAATACATGTATGCATGGTTAAATCTTTCTTTTAAATTATTTTCTTGTTGGAATACCAATTCATTCCATCCAATTTCAGGAACAGGTAGATCTTCTTCTATTTTCACAACTTTACCTTCAATAAATCCAAACCCCTGATGGATTCCTTTTTCTTCACTTGTTTCAAATAGCATCTGCATACCTAAACAAATTCCTAAAAGAGGAACTTTAGAAGCAACCACTTCACGAATCGTTTGATCTAATCCTTTTTCTTTTAGATTATCCATTCCTTGTGCGAATGCACCAACTCCAGGAAGAATCAATTTATCACATTGTTGTATTTGTTCTTTTGTTTCACAAATCTGATAAGGAACATTCAAGTAAGATAATGCATTTCCTACACTCCCTAAATTCCCCATTCCATAGTCAATAATTCCAATCATAGAGTCCCCTTTGTAGAAAGTAATGTATCCGATTGTATACAAACCGCTTCATTTAAAGCATGTCCAAATGCTTTAAAGATAGCTTCTACTTTATGATGATCATTTTCTCCATACAATAAATTGATATGTAATGTAATCCCTGCATTGATTGCGAAAGCATAAAAGAATTCTTTCACCATTTCTGTAGACATCATACCAATACTCTCTCTTTTAAAATCAGCATTGAATACCAGATATCCTCTACCACTAATATCTAAATCCACACAAGCTAATGCTTCATCCATAGGGCATCGAAAACTACCATATCTTGTAATCCCTGTCTTATCACCAATTGCTTCTTTAAAACATTGTGCCATAGCGATTCCAATATCTTCAATTGTGTGGTGATCATCTACATCTAGATCTCCTTTCGCTATCACTTCTAAATCAAAAGATCCATGAAACGCAAACAAATTCAACATATGATCAAAAAAACCAATTCCTGTTTGAATATTTGTTTTACCTGTACCATCTAAATCAAATTTGATTTGTATATCTGTTTCATTTGTGATTCTTTTTATTTCTGCTTGTCTCATGATTCCTCCTCAAATTGTTTGAGTACATTCATTACTTTTTCATTTTCTTCATCTGTTCCTATTGTGATACGGAATGTATCATCTTTATAGTTACGAATCACAATATTTTGTTGTTGAAATAATTGTAATAATTGTTCTTTTTGATTTGTTTTTCCATGTAAGAAATTGGCTTGTGAAGGATAGAAAGTAACTTTCTTCATAACTTTTACTTTTTCATACATTGCATTTCTTCTTTTCGCAATTTCTTTTGCCTCTAATTGAAATTCATCTGCATATTTCAATATGATCGTCGCAATCTTCATTGTTACGCTATTCACTGCATAAACAACGCTTCTACGTTTCATTTCTAACATGTTCTTTGGATTACTGATTAAAAATCCAACACGAATTCCCGCAACAGAATATGCTTTTGATAATGTTCTCGTTACATATAAATTGTCATATTGACTTAATAATGAAATTGCACTTTCTTCATCCGCAAATTCAATATACGCTTCATCTACAACAACTGGTATATCAGAAAAACCTTCTACCACTTTCTTGATTTCATCTTGTGTCAAACAATACCCAGATGGATTATTTGGTCTTGAAAACAATACTAATGATGCACCTTGTCCATCTTTAATGAATGCATCTACATCTAATGTTCCATCATCATTCAATGGATATTTTTTTACATCTGCTTCATAACAACTTGCATAATAATCATACATAGAAAAATCTGGATCAAATGTATATAAATACTTTCCTTTTGATAAAAATGTACCAATCACTAATCCTAGCATCTGATCAGAACCATTCCCAGCCAACAAATAAGAGTTATCTAATCCAATTACTTTTCCATAAGCATTTAATAATTCTGTTTGATCATTATCAGGATAACGATTAAAAGCAATCGTATCTAATGATTCTTTAATTTCTTCTAATATCTTTGAATTCAAATTCAAAGAACTTTCATTTGCGTTTAATAGAATCCCTTTTTGAACATGTGTTGTATATGTTTCAATCTTCTTTTCCATCTTCAATTCTCACTTTCACAGCGTTTGCGTGTGCTTGTAACTGTTCTTCTTCTGCCATAACTTCAATATACTTACCATATGCATCCAATGCTTCTTTTGTATAATGTAAAAAAGAAGTTTTCTTAATAAATGCATCTACACCTAACGCACTAGAGAAACGTGCTGTACCACTTGTAGGTAAAACATGATTTGTTCCACCAAAATAATCACCAATCGATTCGCATGTGTAATATCCTAAAAATACACTACCTGCATTCTTCACTGCATCTAAATATCGCATTGGATCTTTCACACAAAGCTCTAAATGTTCTGGAGCAATCGCATTTGCGAAATCAATACATTCTTCAATCGAATCACAAAGAATAGATTTTCCGTAATTCTCTAAAGAACTTTCTACAATTTCTTTCTTCGGTAATACATCTGTTTGTTTACGAAGTTCTAAATTAACTTCTTCTAATAAAGTAGAAGAATCTGTTAATAATATCGCTGAAGCCATTGGATCATGTTCTGCTTGTGATAATAGATCTGCAGCTACATATTTCGCTTTTGCCTCTTTATCCGCAATCACTAAAATTTCAGATGGCCCCGCAATCATATCAATTGCGACTTTTCCATAGACCAACTTTTTAGCAGCAGCCACAAAGATATTTCCAGGTCCTACTATTTTATCAACACAAGGAATGCTTTCGGTTCCATAGGCAAGTGCTGCAATTGCTTGTGCACCACCAATCTTATAGATTTCGTCTACCCCTGCAATCTTAGCTGCGTAAGCAATATTTGGATTAATTGTTCCCTCTTTATTTGGAGGCGTCACCATAACGATCTTTTTAACACCCGCAACATGTGCTGGAATTGCGTTCATTAATACAGATGAAGGATATTGAGCTCTCCCACCAGGGACATAGATTCCAACAGCCTCTAGTGGCATGACTCTTTGTCCTAGATAGATACCATATTCTTTTGTTTGGATATACGATTGTTGAAGTTGCGCTTTGTGAAAGGAAACAATATTATCTTTTGCCTTACTTAAAGCTTCTTTAAAAGATTCATCTACTTTAGAAATCGCTTCATTAATTTCATCATCTGTAACTAAAAATGATTCTAAAGAAATTCCATCAAATTGTTTTGTATATTCTTTACAAGCTGAATCACCATTATTTCTTACATCTTGAATGATCTTTGTGACTTTCATTAAAATATCTGTATCAATTTCTTGGCTTCTATCATCAAGATATTTCCTCAATTCTTTTTGATTTCTTTTATCTATTTCACTTAACATTTTTAATTCCTCTTTTCAAATCTTCTATCACTTGTATTACTTCTTCATTCTTTAATTTATAACTCACTTTATTTACGATAACACGTGCACTAATATCACAAACCGTATCATAAACAACCAAACCATTCTCTTTTAATGTCGTACCTGTTTCCATAATATCAACAATACCATCACACAATCCAAGTACTGGTCCTAATTCAACGGAACCATCAATTTTAATGATTTCCACTTCCATATTTCGATCATGGAAATATTTCGCCGCAACCGTAGGATACTTTGTACCAATCTTAATATGTCCAACCTTCTTCAATGGATTATTCCCTTTTAATGAGGCAACGATAAACTTGCATATGCCTGTCTGTAAATCTAATAACTCGTACGTATCAGATGGTTTTTCTAATAGCGTATCTTTCCCAACGATTCCAATGTCTGCGATTCCATGTTCTACATATGTAATTACATCGTTTGGTTTCGCCAAAAAATATTGCACATCTTTTTTCGTATCATTGAATACAAGTGCACGTCCTTTATTTTTCACTTCATCAACGCCATATCCACTTGTTTCCAACATCTCTATTGCTTTTTTTTCTAGTCTTCCTTTTGTTAAGGCAATTGAAACACTCATCTTTCAACCTCCCATGTATCTTTATCCCAAGGAATCATTTCTACATTATTTTCTTTTCGCATTTCTTTTGTTTTTAAGATTGCTTCTAATTCATGTCCTTTTGGATAATAAAATTTCATATTCTTTTTTGTATTAATTTCTATTGCATCTAAGATATAATCCAATTTAATTGAAAATCCACATGCTGGTAAATTTCTCCCAAACTTTTCCATAAGATTGTCATATCTTCCACCAGATAGAATAGATGTTCCACTTTCTTGAATATATCCTTCAAAAATAATTCCAGTGTAATAATCTAAATGTGGTATTTTTCCTAAATCAAAAGAAATATTTTGATGGACATCTAATTGTTTTAATTTGTCATATAAGTTTTCTAAATGTTGAACTTCTTTTTTCATATCTTCTGTAAAACAAAGATTGTAAGCTTGTTCAAAAATGTTAGATCCTGTCAAAAATGGTAAAGATAAAAAGAATTGTTTTTCCTTTTCAGATAAATCTAATTGTTGAACATATTGATTTAAATCAACAATTGATTTTTGATCAATGAGTTTCGCAAGTTGTTTCTTTTCATTTTCTTTTAAATGAATCGTAGCTGTTTGGAATAATCTAGCATTTCCTATTTCTAATGTATATTTTTTAAAATGTAATGCATTCATAACAGAAATCGCTGTATAAAGGATTTCAATATCACTATTTTCATCTAAACCAATACATTCAATTCCACAATCCGTTACTTCTCCTCTTTTTCCCGCAAATACATGTCTTACTTTAAAGACATCTGATGTATAAAAGAATCGAAATGGCGGTTCAGAATTTACATATTTGGAAGCACAGACTCTGCAAATAGGAACTGTCATATCTTCTCTTAGAGCTAGAATATCTCCATCATGATCAAAGAACTTATACATTTCTGTTGCATCAGCACTAGAAAAAGATTGTTGGTATGTATCAAAGTATTCAATCATTGGTGTCATGATTTGATGATATCCAAAAGATTGAAATACTTTTTCAATTGTTTCTTGCGCAACTCTTTTCTTTGTGCATTCTTCTTCAATCAAATCTCTCATTCCTTGTGGTATTCTAATTTCTAACATAACTTTCTCCTAAACAAAAAAGACATCCCAATATCGGGACGTCTGTAACGTGGTTCCACCTGACTTTATTGTTACCTCACGATAACAACCTCATAAAGTGCATCAACACTTTTACACGTAACGTGTGTGACGTAAATTCCTACTTCTTTCAGAATTTCAGCTCCAAGATGTGTTTCAATAGATTCGTCATGACTCCTTTTTCACCAAACAAGAAGCTCTCTTACATTCGCAATCTACCTACTCTTCTTTTCATCGCTTGTAGGAACATCATATAACGTTATGAAAAAGATTGTCAATTGTTTTTGACTTGTTTTTACATTATAGTTATGAAAATGTTTTCATTTTATAAAAAAGGAAGTGCATAAACAGGAATATAATAAATACCATTCTCCCATTTGAAATCTTTTGTATGAACAACATATTTATCTTTTATACAACTACTAAATTTCTCACAAAACAAATTTAATGATTTATGTTCTCTATAATTTCCAGATTTCACTTCAATCGGACATATCTTATTTCCATTAGAAATCAAAAACTCAATTTCATATAAATGGTTTGATGTTTCGCTATTCATTGTGTAATAAAACAAATGATAACCTTTTGTTGTTAATATTTGTGATACTACATTTTCATATACATACCCAAGATTTACATCCAGTTTATCTGACAGCAACTTGTTGTATATAACATTTTCTGTGTACTGCTTGTCTTTAAAAGCCAATGTTATAAATAACCCAATATCAGAAGCAAATAACTTATAACGATCTACATTCTTTTCTAATGACATCCCTACGCCTGGGTTATTTGCATGATAAGCAATATTAACTGTATAAGAGCTTAACATATCAGGTAGTAATTCTTTTATCCGATTTGTTCTCGTCCCTTCTCTAGCATTCTTTAAAATATATCTTGAAGCATTACCACTAAGGCTAGCAGGTATACTATCATAAATATCTCCCGCTAATCCTGTTCCATCTATTTTTGTGAAATCTTCTTCGTATAGATCAACGATTCCCCTTTTCACTTCATCTACCACTTGTAAATTATTCGCTTCTAAATATGAAGTAACCGCCTGAGGCATACCTCCAATAAGCATATACAGTCTGAAGATTCTCATCAGGTTTCTATGCATGGCATTTCCTGCTGGTTTTTTACTTTTTAATAAAAGTTGAATTGTTTCTGCTGATACATCATCACCAATTGCCCATAAAAATTCTTCGAAATCCATAGGGTACATTGAAATTTTATATTCTTCACTTGGAATTAATATATCTTTTGTATTCTTCTGAATGGATAAAAGTGAACCAGTCTCGATATATTTATATCTCCCATCTGCCACAAGATATTTAATTGCTTGTCGAGCTTTTGGCAATAATTGAACTTCATCAAAAATAATGACAGATTCTTTTTTATATAATCTGATTCCTGTCAATTGTTGCAACTGTAAAAAGAAAAAATCTAAATGATAAGTATCATCAAACAAATCAATTATTTCTTTACTAGTATGAGCAAAATCTATTAGAATATATGACTTAAATTCATTTTTTGCGAATTCTTCTACAATCGTTGATTTTCCAACTCTTCGAGCACCTTTTATTAGCAAAGCATATTGGTTACTTTTATTCTCTTTCCATTCATATATTTGACGATAGATTTTTCTTTTAAAAACCGGTTTATTCATGCATAATTTCCCTTTTCTTTCCTAAAGTATAGCGCAAATCCCCATTCATAGAAAAAGAAGTAGACATTTACGCC